>CAYXJI010000360.1:0-3902 GCA_964465175.1 uncultured Burkholderiaceae bacterium
CCAGCGGTAGTGCCAGTCAAGCCCATGACAAAACGTTGCGCTTCACTGGTCAACTCGCTGGTGCGATTACCGGCTTCTTTCAAACGCATACGCAAAATCAGTTTACCTGGCTCGTCGTCATCCGTTAAGGTATCCAACCCGGTATTCGCCAATTGTGGCACCAACTTATAATTGATCGCCCCCGTCACGCGCGCCGAGGAGCCTACATAATTAGTTTTGGCTTGGCTCCATGTCGCCTCGGCGTAAAATTGATGCTCAGGATTAATCTGAAATACCGCCCGCGTTAACAAACTCGATTTATCAGATTTAGGATACAACTCGGTATCGCCCATGTAATCGTAGGTACAGGCGTTTTCACCCCCTGTGCCCTCGGGCAAATACAGATTCGCAGGCGGCTTGCAGGTCGGTGCAGAAAAATTAATCAGGCGATTGACGATAGGTTTGCCATTGATCTTAAATCCTTGCTCTTGTAAATAATCGCGCTGACTCGATGTCAAACGAATATTGGCTGGGTCCGTGTAACTGGAGAGCAAATGCCCGAGTCGTTGTGGAATCTGTAGCTCAGGAATGAATTTTCTTTGTGAGGTAAATAAACTATCGGTGTGTTGCTGATCAACGACGGCAAAAATATTGTAACCATCGCTAGCAAGATCACCGATACCGCCGCCCAAGGTAAAAGTGCGTTTTCCAGCACCACCCTCTTGGGTGCGTCCCCAATAGGTGCTCGCTTCTACGCCTTGAAAATCTTTGCGCGTAATAAAATTAATCACGCCACCGATGGCATCCGTTCCATATAAAGCCGAAGCGCCATCGAGCAAAACTTCGACGCGCTCTATCGCCGCCGCCGGAATATTGTTGAGGTCAACGCCCGCATCATCGCCAGGAGAAGCGAAGTTCGCCATGCGTCGGCCATTCAACAAAATCAAGGTCGAAGACGTACCCAAACCACGCAAGTTGGCGGAATTAAAACCGCGCTGATCGCCACTTACATTAATACTGATCCCATCACTCAAACCACCGACATTCGCCGCGACTTTGGCTAATAATTCCGATGCTGTGGTAACACCTGCTTTTAAAATTTCATCGCGCGTAATCACTTGTACCGGCAACGCTGATTCACTGTCGACACGTTTGATGGCCGACCCTGTGATTTCTATTCTAGGCATAAGCTTAGTCGCCACCACATCCTGCGCCCAGGTTTTGCCTCCGGCACTAGCAGCCAACAGCATCAGCGCCGCTTGCGCGCCGAGACGTAAGCGAAAAGTGCGTCTTGTTTTTTGGATTTGATTTTTTTTAGCGATCGATCTGTGCATACTTGCTGACATATGTTGATTTTCCGAGGAGTTATTGTGGCCACAGTTACTATCCAACTGTGCCTAGTTATCGTGTTAATTTTTTTCAAACATGTTTAGGCCAAATTCTGCGCCTCGACGTCTATTTAATACAAACTACGCGCACCTGTTTCATGTCCATGATGCCGGACAAGACTTTTTCCATGCCATCCATTTTCAAGGTTAACATGCCGTCACTCAGGGCTTCGGTAAATAGCTGGGCGACGCGTGCGTGTTCTTGGATTAATTTTTTGATGCCATCGGTGCCCACCATCAATTCATGCAAGCCAACCCGGCCTTTATATCCACCCACACATTTGTCACATCCGACCGGGCGATACAAGGTGAAATTACCCTTGGCATCGGCATAATTTTTCTGCCATTTTCTGAGAATTTTTAGCTTGGCTGCTTCTGCATCGCGTTGGAATTCTGGCGTTGCCAATAGCTCAGCGCAATATTCTTTGAGCATACTTTGGATGTCTTCGGGTGTCGCTTGATAGGCCTGTTTGCAATTGCCGCATAAGCGTTTCGCCAAGCGTTGCGCCAAGATACCCAGCAAAGCATCGGCAAAATTAAATGGGTCCATTCCCATGTCGAGCAAGCGCACGATGGATTCTGGCGCACTGTTGGTGTGTAGCGTGGCAAATACCAAATGTCCCGTTAAGGAGGCTTCCAAACCGATGGAAACCGTCTCTTTGTCGCGCATCTCACCGACCATAATGATATCGGGATCCGCGCGCAAAAAGGCGCGCATCACGGTCGCAAAGTCCATTCCCGCTTTGCGATTGACTTGCACTTGACGCAGGCCTTTTTGGGTGATTTCAACGGGGTCTTCGGCGGTCCAAATTTTGGTCTCAGGACGATTCAAATAATGCAGTACTGAATGCAGGGTGGTGGTTTTGCCGGAACCGGTTGGGCCGCAGACAAAGAAAATCCCATACGGTTTTTCTATCACTTCGGTCAAACGTTCCAAGTTGTGCGGCAATATCCCCAATTGCGCCATCGGTATTGGCTCGCCCGCCGCCAAAATACGCATCACCACGTCTTCCATGCCACCAGAAGAAGGGATGGTCGCGACCCGCAATTCGATATCCAGCGGGCCGTATTTTTTAAACTTAATCTTGCCATCTTGTGGCTTGCGTTTTTCGGAAATATCCAAATCGCACATAATTTTAATCCGCGCTAAAAGCGCATTGCGATAACTGGCGGGGATCTCGATATACGGTGCTAATGAACCATCGCGACGAAATCGAATCACGGTTTTTTCTTTACCCGGACGCGGCTCTATGTGAATATCTGAGGCCCCTTGCTGATAGGCGTCGACAATTATTTTATTGAGCAGTTTGACCAATTCATTTTCAACCGCCGCCGACACTTCCGTAACGCCGCTGGTCTCTTCGGCATCATCCGTCTCCATGCCAGACAACAAATCACCGACCGAGCCACTATCAACGACTTGTCCAAAAAATTGATCCAATGTGAGTTTAAATTCTCGCTTAGTTGTGACACGGTAATGCAAGCGCGGTGTGGCGAAAATCAGATTGACGACGCGGGTAGTTTTTACATGCTCGGGGTCAATCGCGAGTACCGTGAGGCCGCTGGCGTCTTCCGATATCGGCAACCAGTTATTTTCTTCCACATATTGTCGCTTGAGCTTTTTACTCAGCTCGGCATCCATCACGCGCTCAGCTCTAAATGGCTCATACGGCACGGCAAAAAACTTGGCTAAGGCCATACCAACCTGCGCCGTCTGGACTTGAAATTCGTCGATTAGCACATCTTCTAAATCAAGTTGTTTTTTGCGTGAGGAACTGATGGCGAGCTCAAACTCGGGCGCCGATAAAATGCCTTCTGCAACTAAGAAATTGAACTTAGAAGGTGGCAGATTAAGCGGTTTATTTTTTTGCGCCAAGGCGATCGCTAGCGTCTCACATAGCTCTTTCACGCCCTCTGTCGCGACCGCCGTAAATGCTGTGCCATGTCGGCTATTGATAAATTGAATCACCCCCAATAGCTGCTTAGACTCGGCATCCACGATGGGCGCACCGAGCATCTCTTTAGTGCGGTAGCCAGTGCGCTCGTCTATCGCTTTTTGAAAGTTGAGATGGGGCGAGTGTGACTGCAATTCTGCTTTGTCATACACATCTTTGATGCACAATACTTGCTGATGCAGGGCGACATAACCGGCAATACTTTGGTCTGAGATCGGCAGGCGAATATCTTTAAAGCTGGTCAAGCCCGTCTTCACTTTGGAGATCAGATTGGTCTTATCAGGCGCGACCACATAAATCGTCATGCGATCGCATTCAAACAAGTCGCAAATATCTTGGCTCAAATCGAGCATGATTTGATCGACCGCTTGCGTCGCATGAATTTTATTGGTCAGCGTTTGTAGCCGCTTAAAAAACATTAAGCGCTGGGTTGAATTCGGCGTTGCGCTACTTTGTTGCGTACTTGATTTAGCTTGATTCGACTGCATCCTAGTCCTGCTTTCTTCTAGAAGAATATCCTATTGCTTGACTGCGCTGATGGAACTTGCGCTCTTTGGAAGATCATGTACTAAGCACCCTA
>CAYXJI010000361.1:0-3898 GCA_964465175.1 uncultured Burkholderiaceae bacterium
CCTGCACACCTTGAGAATGCGCGGCAGTAATTTCAGTCCGGTTGGGCGGGCACTTTTTTGTGCCCACGCGGAATCGTCTAGATGCATGTAAAAATAATTCAGCCTTTAAAACGCATAACGCGTGGGCACGATGGTGCCGTGCTTCCTCCTACGAATTGACGCTTCGATGTAAGATTTTCGCTTTCAACTATTGCTCATTGCTTAAACAAAAAACGAAGTCAACGAACTCAATTCGAGACCGCTTGCGGTTTCAATAGCAGCACTAGCGCCGGTGGAAACACCAACCAAAAACCAGACGCTGGCATTAAGCTGACGCCGAGTAGGCCTAATAAAATTAAGCCCCAGGCTAAGGTTTTTGGCGCTAAAATTTCGCCATTTCTTTCCATCGCGTGAACGGCGATTGCGAACAGCGCTAACGGTGCGCCAAACAGTAAAAACCAAACTCCCGCATTCAACATGGGATCTCTTCCTACGCTATTGAACCAACCCTGTTGCAGTAGCCGCTGATAAATCGGCGTAAATACCACCAGCGCGAACAATGTGTGCAGTAATGCGACTGCGCCTAGCCAACGGCCTATCCAAATTTTTTTGTTTTTCATACGCTTCCTATTTTTTAAACGAGTTGGTTTTAAACGAGTGGCCTAGACTTGCTGGCACAATGATCTTATGCATGGGGGTGACGAACAACATATACAGTTTTCCTAAACGGTTATGGACATGCACAACGGTGGAAACGGCAATGCTGGTTTGATTGTTTTGCGATAGTTTGAGTAGCGATAATTTGACGTCTAAATGCTTATCGGTTTCACCTAAAATGACTTCGTTATCCGAGATGTTGAGTAAGGAAAATATGCCTACTCTATCGCCGACACAATACGATGTTGCGAGCTTTTCTTTATCAATGTCACCTAATAGATTTTGGTTTTTTAAGCCAAAGTAGCCAACCACCTTATTGCGTAATGTCATGAGTTGATTGATCCAATCTGGGCATACGGCAACCAAGTCTAGATAGAGTTGTAGGGCAGTTTTTTCTTCCGTCTGTAAGGTCATTTGATAGCTGTCATGGAAATACGCGTGTTGCAGATCATCGTGTAGCTGACTTGTACTTGGTAACGAGATTGATTTAACTTTGCTTTGCATGTGAATCTCCGCTTACAAGCATATTAAAGAAAAGGATTCTTAGTATTCACGACCGCTTCCATTTGATGCAGCATCTGCATGAGTCCCATGTAGGCGCGTCCAAAATAGGGAAGCTCAGTATTGAATTTGCTCATCTTTTGCGCCAACTCGTTATTGCGCAATTGCGCGTGAGGAAAGGCAGATTTTTGTTTGAAATCGAAGCAATCGGTTTGATAAGGTTCTAGCTGCCAGGCATAGAGCGGTTCTATTCCTGCTTGTAGTTGATCGCAAAAAATGCTGAAGTCAAAGTCTTCTGCTATAAAGCCGAGATCTACGTAAACTTGATACAGGCTCGCACTATCAGGTGGAGAGCTGCGCCATGCTTGCCAGCACTGTTTCATACTGGCGCAAAATTCTGGTGAGAGTGTTTTAGTGCAGCCGAAATCGAGTACCGCTAGTTTGCCAAATGGGTTTTCATCGCATGTGTTCTGATTGGGTACAAACAGAAAATTTCCCGCATGTGGGTCTGCATGAATTCGACCTAAATCAGACACACAAGTCCAAAACCAATCGAATAGTAATTGTCCGAAGTGATTGCGTTCAGCTTGACTGGGCTTACTCGCTAACCACGCCTGCAGGTGCAAACCTTCTATACGCTGCATGCTCAGTACGCGGCGGCTCGATAAGTGGGTAAATACATGAGGAATGATAATATTCGGATTCACGACGCGTTCAGCAAACCATGCCAGTTGCTCGGCCTCGTGTTGATAATCGAGTTCCTCGGTGAGCTTTTGTGAGACTTCTTGTAGTACATGGTCGATGACTTCTTGGCGCGGCAACAATGTGGAATGGCGTGCGAAATTTTTCAATACCAAACCTAACATAGCGATATCACTTTGGATACTCGCGGCTATACCGGGATATTGGATTTTGACCGCTAGCTTGTGACCATCATGGCATTGCGCCAGATGCACTTGTCCGAGACTCGCCGCCGCGTGTGCATTAGCGTCAAATTTGGCGAAGAGTTGTTCGGGCGCTTGCCCCAATTCGGCGCGAAACAATTTATGGACTAGGGCACGATTGACAGGCGTCGCTTGATAACAAGTTTTGCTTAATTCTAAGCGCACGCCTTCAGGTAAAAAACCTGCTTCTAGCGATAACATTTGCCCCAGCTTGAGTGCAGTACCTTTCAATTGATTTAAGGCGCGAAATAGAATGCGCCCAAGCTCTGCTTCATGCTCATCTTGAGTCTGTGCACTGACGTCTTGCTTGGCTTGATGTCGCCAATGGGCTACGCCGGCGCGACCTAAGGCGAGAGCGCCGATGGTTCCGCGCACTATTTTGCTACTGGCGGGGGCTTTCATCCGGATAACCCTCGGCGCGCTAACTGCAAGAGATCAATCAGACTAGAACCTGGTTGCAATAAACGGCTTAACTGCTTACGTACAATGAATATACCTAGCTCGGAAATCTTATTAAGCAAACCGCTCTTTAACGCTAAAACCAAAACCGACAAACTTAAATCGACCAATTGCGTGGTATCGGAAAATTCCTCAGATTCATCTTTGAGCCAGTAATTTAAGATCGCAAATAAATAATCGCCAAATAGTCCACTAATAAATGATTTGAACGCGCATTCTGCGATTTCTCCACTTTGTTCCGCTTCGCTTAAAAACTGTAAAACATGCTGTTTGAGCAGCGCTTGACCGGGAAAATTATCGCCTACCAAGAGCAAGGGTGATTTCATTAATTCTGTTTTGCAAATCGCTACAAACTCGCGTTCAGCTAAGAGATTTTCCAGAATGGCATCGATCATTCTTTGTAGTTTTTCGTGCAAAGAAAACTGTGCAAAATCGGGTGTCGCCAAACTCTCCTCCATAGCATCTTGCACCGCAATTTCAAAAAAAGCTAAGAGCAATTTTTCTTTATTGGGAAAGTATTTGTAGATCGTCGCGTCACCGATGCCGGCCGCCCGCGCAATCTGTTTCATGGTGACGGCATCGATACCATGTAAGCCAATTAGGTCCACCGCCTGACGCACAATTTGTTGGCGAGTTTGTGCTTGTTGGGTTTTGCTAGTTTTCATAATTGATACTTACTATCTATTAAATTAAATTTTATTGAGTTTAATGTATACTAATTTTTTGTTTGTGGCAAATTTTTAGTTGAACGTGTACAAATAAGAAAATGACGCTGTTTTTGGTTTCCTTGGCGAAGAGTTAGCATGTCGGGTTGATGGCGCTTTTGGCATCATCATTGAAGGGGGAGCCCATCTTAAGCGTGGGCGCTATCGCAAATACACCTCGCATAAGACATTTTGTACTTAAAATCTATTGAAAGAGAATGTCGTTATAGACCCTATCGCGCAATTGAAATAGGATTCGTTGTGCGCACTCATAATTTTGCAGCGCATCTTCAAATTTACAGCTTCATATCATGAACAAACAATTTTCTAACAAGCCTTCAAACAAATCAGCACCTAGTCTCAAAAGAATTTACTTTCTGTTGCTATTGATTTTCGCGCTCTTTGTGTTGTGGCAGCGAAAGCCTGCAATTCAACAAGAAAAAATCTTGTCGGCGCAGCAGGATGAGATGAAGGATGAGGTTTTTTATGATGATCAGGGCAAGCAGATTCATCGCTCAGTGTTTGAGCAACAGCAGGGTTTTAAGCAAGCGAAGAAACGTGGATTTTCTTCACATGCGGACTGTACACGCGAATTTGAGGGTTTGGCAAAAATAGGGTGCGATGATTTTTATCCCAACAATTTCCCTTGCGGCT
>CAYXJI010000362.1:0-3898 GCA_964465175.1 uncultured Burkholderiaceae bacterium
TCAACCACATGTAAGCCACATTCTTTGGATTCTGGATTTTCCCACCACCAGCGTCCGGCGCGTACATCTTCACCTGGCTGTATGGCGCGGGTACAGGGTTCGCAGCCTATCGAGGGGTAGCCCTTGTCATGCAAAGCATTGTACGGCACATTCTGGCTGCGAATATAGTGCCATACGTCTTCTTCTGACCAATCCGTTAAGGGATTGAATTTTTGCATAGCATGTGCGGCATCATCTTCTTGTACGGCTAATTCGGCACGGGTGGCGGACTGGGCTCGGCGTTGACCCGTGATCCAAGCTTTATTCCCGCTTAAAGCGCGATTTAATGGTTCTACTTTGCGGATGCGGCAGCACTCTTTGCGCATCGCTACGCTGTCATAAAACGCATTCAAACCATGCAGTTTGACGTAGTTGTCGACCGCTTCGATTTCAGGTTGGTAGAGTTTGATTTCATAGTGATAAGTCTCTTTGATGCGGTCTAGCATGTGCAAAGTTTCTTTGTGCAAGCGCCCCGTTTCTAAAGAAAAAATAGCGATCTTCAGCTTGTTGCGCAAAATCAAATCGGTCAACACCATATCTTCTGCCGCCAAGCTAGACGCAAAAACAGCAGGGGAAAATTCCGTCGCGATTTTTTCTAAAATACTCAGCGTTGTCGCCAAGCGTGCTGCAAAATCACTCATTCAAATACCTGTTCTTTCCACTCGACGGAATAAGGGATTTTTTTCATCGACCGAAGTTTGGTACTTCTCGCTGAAATCGGTCAGGCCTTTAAGCGCATCGTGAATATTCTTGTCAGCGCGTACGGCGAAAGCATTAAAACCGACTCGCTGCATGTAAAACAATTGATCACGCAACACATCACCGATTGCGCGCAACTCGCCACTGTAGTTAAAACGGGTGCGCAAATTGTAGGCGATGGAATAACCACGACCATCTGCAAACTTTGGAAAATCGACCGCTAATAAATTGAATAGTGACAGATCATTGCTGAGTTCTTTGGCCTGCTCATTACTGCTAAACCACACGCCAATATTGGCACGATCTTTAGCGCGGGTGATTAGGTTTTCTCTTTGTAATTGCCATACTTTGAGCGGGACGATAATTTTTCCCTCTGGTACTTCGATAGCGTCGGCACTATCATCTTCAGACAATTGCAAAATTTCCCAATCATCATCGACGACCGCACGATCCTTAATTATTTTACTCATTGCATTCTCCCCTTAGTACACAACTGCAGAACCGGCATCCTCTCCGTGATGCTCGGTTGTTTTGATCGGTGTTGCATAAACATATTCTTTGAAAGGCGCGATCCCGAGGCGCTGCGCGGTATCGATAAAGCGTTCACCCTCCACGCGGTCACGCAAATACACTTGTACGATGCGCTCAATTACTTCAGGCATTTGTCCTGCTGAAAATGAGGGACCTATGATTTTACCGATGGCAGACTGGTTGCCCTGCGCACCACCGATAGATACTTGGTACCACTCACTACCATCTTTATCGACCCCCAAGATGCCAATATTGCCCACATGATGATGACCGCAGGCATTGATACAGCCTGACATATTTAATTCCAAATCGCCGATGTCATGCAGATAATCGAGATCGGCGAAGCGATCTGTAATGTCCAAAGCGATCGGTATCGATTTTGCATTTGCCAAGGCACAAAAGTCGCCGCCTGGACAGCAAATCATATCCGTCAGCAAACCAATATTCGGTGTCGCCAAACCATGCGCCTTGGCTTCTTTCCAAAGTGCGAACAGCTTACTTTGTTCGACATCAGCGAGTACCAAGTTTTGCTCATGCGTCACGCGAATTTCACCAAAACTATAGCGATCCGCTAAGTCGGCAACGAAGTCCATTTGATCGGCATTGGCATCACCCGGTGGCACACCCGGTTTTTTTAGTGATAGCAATACGGCATTGTAACCCGCTTGTTTGTGCGGTTTTACATTCCGCTTGACCCAATTCGCAAATGCCTTATTTTCTTGTTGTAATTGCACAAAATTACTGTCGCTCGGAGGCAAATTAGCATAGTCCGGCGCACTAAAATAGGCTGCGACACGTTGCAACTCGGCTTCGGTCAAGGTGCCAGGGTCGCCTTGCAGGTCTTGCCATTCTGCTTCAACTTGGCGGGCGAATTCTTCTGCGCCTATCGCTTTGACTAAAATTTTGATACGCGCTTTGTAAATATTGTCGCGACGGCCGAATTGGTTGTAGATACGCAAAATCGCTTCGAGGTAAGTCATTACGTGCTGCCACGGCAAGAACTCACGAATAACGCTACCCAAAATCGGGGTACGACCCATGCCCCCGCCAACCATCACTTTAAAGCCGACTTCACCCGCGTCGTTATGTACCACGGTCAAGCCTATATCGTGCACGGCTATTGCTGCGCGATCTTCTTTGGCACCGTTGATCGCAATTTTAAATTTGCGTGGCAAATACGCGAATTCAGGATGAAATGTCGTCCATTGCCGCAAAATCTCAGCGTAAGGGCGTGGATCAATAATCTCATCGGCCGCGACGCCCGCAAATTCATCCGAGGTGATGTTGCGCATGCAGTTGCCTGAGGTTTGAATCGCGTGCATTTCTACACTCGCCAATTCCGCCAAAATATCGGGAGTGTCTTCTAGATTAATCCAGTTATATTGAATGTTTTGACGGGTCGTGAAATGGCCATAACCACGGTCATACTTACGCGCGATAAAAGCGAATTTACGCATCTGGGTTGACGACACCAAACCATAAGGCACAGCGACGCGCAGCATGTAAGCGTGACGTTGCATGTACAAACCGTTTTGCAAACGCAAAATACGGAATTCATCTTCCGTCAGCTCATTGGCAATGCGACGGCTGACTTGATCGCGAAACTGGGCGACGCGTTCTTGGACGATCAAATGATCATGTTGGTCGTAACGATACATCTTGAAATTTCCTATTTAAAAACCGCCGACATGGTGGTCTGGCGTTGAGCTAGTGAGCGTAATGGAAAAGTGTGGCGAGAGAAATTAATGCATGCCGGTAGTTCATTACAAGACTAATTTGCATGCTACCAAGGTTAAGGTCGTTGCTAATATACCGCGCAACAATTTTTCGGGTACGGCTTTGGCTGCCAATGAGCCCAAGGTAATGCCGGGCACAGAACCTAATAATAGTGAGCCTAATAATTCCCAATTAATGGAACCTAACCACCAGTGCCCGATGGCCGCAATCGCCGTCAGTGGTACTGCGTAAGCGATATCGGTGCCAGCCACATGCGCTGCTGGCATTTTGGGGTAAAGCAAAACCAAGATGGTCGCGCCGATGGCACCAGCGCCTATCGACGAAATCGTGACTAAGACGCCAAGGATTGTGCCTGCAGTGATGGTGGCAATCGCGAGCTTTTGCCCCTGTAATTGGCGTTCAGGATGGGCGTTGATCCAAGCAATTAATTTACTCCGATAAAGAATCGCGATCACCGTTAAAAAGACTGAACCGGCGATGGAATAACGAATGATTTGTCCCAACTCTTGGCTTAATCCGCCGTAGGCTTTTAAAGCCAAAGTCGCGCACAAGGCTGCAGGCAATGCGCCAATACACAATAATCGTACCACATGCCACTCCACCGTTCCACGTAAGCGATGGGTGAGGGTGCCGGTGGCTTTGGTAATCGAAGCGAACGCCAAATCAGTACCGACCGCTACTGCAGGCGAGACGCCGAACAACAGCGTCAGTAAAGGCGTCATCAATGAGCCACCGCCAACACCCGTCAAACCGACCAGCGTGCCAACTGCGAATCCAGAAATAATATAGGTAAGTGTCATAGCGCCTCGTACAAAGTAGCATGCATGATAAGTTCAAGCTGCTTTATAACAAACTACTTAGTATTTATTTGCTTATATGTGGTTTGACTATA
>CAYXJI010000363.1:0-3883 GCA_964465175.1 uncultured Burkholderiaceae bacterium
AAGAAGCACCTTCTGGCAAGATCGCAGCGCCGATGAAATAGCCCTGATCTTCATCGGGCACCAAACCACCTGGTACGGTTTTCCACAGCAAACCAGCCAAAGCGATCATGCCAACGAATAAGCTCACACCCAAGACGGCGCGTTTTAAAAAGAAAGTCACGCCTGCGGTATAACGCTTGGTGAGATGCGCAAACGCATGGTTAAACCAATCGAAGAAACGATTGTGATTTTCTGCACCTGGTTTCAATAAAATCGCACACAGCGCGGGCGTCAAAGTTAAAGCGACGATACCCGACAACACGACCGCAATTGAAATCGTGACGGAAAATTGACGATACAATTCGCCAGCCAAGCCACCCAAAAAGGCAATCGGACCAAACGCGGCGACCAACACCAAGACAATCGCAATCACCGGGCCGGTGACTTCATGCATCGCTTCAATCGCGGCTTCTTTGGGCGACATGCCTTCTTCATTCATCAGGCGTTCAACGTTTTCTAACACCACAATCGCATCATCAACCACGATACCAATCGCCAGCACCATGCCGAACAGCGTCAAGGTATTAATGCTATATCCAAGCATGTGTAGACCTGCCATGGTACCGATCAAAGACACCGGAACAGCTAAAGTAGGAATGATGGTTGCGCGCCAGCTTTGCAAGAAAACATACACGACGATAAATACCAAGACCATCGCTTCGGCCAAGGTTTTTAATACTTCATAAATCGACTCAGTCACAAACGGCGTGGTGTCGTAAGGCGTTTTATACGTCATACCTGCTGGGAATTTTGCCTTCAATTCCTGCAAAGTTTTTTCCACAGCTTCACGTGTATCTAAAGCGTTGGCACCAGTCTGTAAAAAAATACCGACATTGGCTGAAGGGTGACCGTTGATGCGACCATATAAATTGTAATCCTTCGATCCCAATTCAACGCGGGCGACATCGCTCAAGCGTATCGTGCTACCGCCCTTGCCCGCTTTAATGATGATATTGGCGAATTCGGATGGTTCTAACAAACGGCCTTTCGCTGTCACCGTCATGGTCAATTCTTCGGTGTTATTCGGTGGTGCGCCGATTTTACCCGCCGCGTATTGGGCATTTTGTTCACCCACTGCGCTGGCAATATCGCTGACCGTAACGCCGAGTTGCGCCATGCGATCAGGGCGCATCCAGATCCGCATCGAATAATCTTTGGCGCCGAACACTTGCACATTGGTCGTACCAGGGATACGTTTAATAGAATCTAAAACGTTTTGCGTTACATAGTTCGACAAGTACAAATCATCGTAGCGATTATCTTCAGAATAAAAAGCCGCGACCACTAAGAAATTAGACGAACTTTTAGAGACAGTCACACCTTGGCGACGTACTTCTTGCGGTAATTTGGCTTCCGCTTGACGAACCCGATTGTTGACGTTGACTGCCGCGATATCGAGATCGGTGCCGACTTCAAAGGTGACATTAATCGATACGCGACCATCGGCGGCAGAAACCGAATCCACATACAGCATATGTTCGACGCCATTGATTTGCTCTTCAATTGGTGCAGCAACTGTGCGCTCCAACACTTCGGCAGATGCACCAGGATAGAAAGCAACGACATTCACCACGGGCGGTGAAATTTCGGGGTAACGTTCGATTGGCAACACGCGCAAGGCGGCCAATCCAGCGATCACGATAATCAACGACAATACGGTCGCGAAAATCGGTCGATTAATAAAAAATTTAGAAAACATAGTGAGTCCTTAAAATCAATAGAGATGAACACCCATCCTGACCGGACTTAGTGTGCCGCCTTTGCACTGGAGGAAGCAGAAGCCGCAGCTGAAGCTGCTGGAGGTGCAGCAGGCGCTGGGCTGGCAGCGGTTTTTGCATCAATCGCCACAGGTTTAACGGTCATACCAGGATCATGTGCCTTGATAAAACCATCCACCAAAACGCGCTCACCCGCTTGCAGACCTTTAGTCACAATCCACTCACCACGCGACCAGCCATCTAATTCGACCGGACGCGGCACCAATTTATTATCGGGCGACACACCGAACACCATTTTGCCCATCGGACTATCGATAACCGCACGCTGTGGCACGGCGATGGCCGCCTGTCGCGTCGCGCCTTGCAACATCACCCGCACAAATTGGCCTGGACGCAAAGCACCGTCTGGATTGGCAATCTGCGCACGCGCATCAAAGCCACCCGTTGTGGTATTCACTTTTTCGCTCAAGAAATTCATCTTACCTGCCGTCGGAAAAATGTCGCCATTGGCCATTTTCAATTTCACATTAAAATCCAAGCCACCATTGCTGGCACGCTTGCCTGGCAAATGCAATTTACCGTTGCTCAGATCCGCGTTTAATTTCAAATAGTCGGCTTCGCTCACGCTAAAATTCACATAAATCGGATCAGTCTGCACGATGGTCGTTAACAAGCTATCTGCGGGCGTCACTAAACTGCCGTTGGGTTTACTAGCAATACCCGTCACACCTGCGATGGGTGCCACCACCTTGGTATAGCTTAGATTTAATTTCGCTTCATTCACCAGCGCACGCACTTGTTTAAAGCTTGCCTCGGCCATTTCTAAAGCAGATTTAGCGTCATCATATTCACGCTGACTAATCGCTTTCTCTGCGGCCAATGGTGACAAGCGTGTGTATTCGCGTTTTGCCTGATTGAGTTTCGCTTCGCTCACACCGAGTGCCGCTTCGGCTGATGCCAACTGCGTTTGATAAGTACCCGGATCAATTTGAAATAACAACTGACCCGCTTTCACTTTTGCGCCTTCTTCATACACGCGCTGCTCCAGAATACCGCTGATACGCGCCCGCACTTCGGTCTCACGTATGCCTGCCGTTTGTCCTACAAATTCAAAATCAATCGGCAAGTCGCGGCCTTGTAAAGTCACCACATTCACCTCCGGTGGCGGCATACCCGCACCCGCTGGTGCACCAGAAGCACCCTGTTTATTACAAGCGCTCAAGCCAATAACCGGTAAAGCCAAAGCAAGCACAATCGCTAACTGTTTGAATTTAAATGAAAAAGCCTTCGCATCTTGGCTATTTTTTGGATGATGAATGAGAGTCTTGCGCATGAATGTCCTCTTTAATTGATAATTGCAGTGTGCTATTATATACATGCACGAATGTTTGTATAGTTTAAAATTGTAGAATCCTTCAAATATTTATAAAAAAATGCTAGGTAGCGCGAGCATAGATTGCGCATTGACCCCAGCAAAGAGGAGCATCACCATGGTCAGAAAAACCAAAGAAGATACCCAACAGACCTACGAAGCTTTGCTTAATGCGGCAGAACACGTGTTTTGTGAAAAAGGGGTTTCTAATACAACCTTAAATGATGTCGCCTGTGCCGCAGGCATGACACGCGGCGCGATTTATTGGCATTTCAAAGACAAAAAAGAATTATTTCATGCACTGTGTGACCGCGCTTTTATGCCCCTAGAAGTGATGCTAAACGAAATTACCAGCAACTCGATTGATGATCCTATGGCGGCAATTCGCCAATTGAATTTACACTTTATAGCGCAAGTGACGGCAAATACAAGGCAAACAAAGATGTTTGACATTATTTTTCATCGCTGTGAAAAGACCGCAGAAATGCAATCCTTCATACAAGAGCGCGAAAGCCGTCATGAATGCCTAGACAAAATCGGCGACATCTTCCGTGCTGGCGTCGACAAAGGTGTCTTTCCGCCCGACACTGACATACAAATCGCGGTACAAATTAACCACGCATTTTTGATCGGCCTCGTACACGAATGGCTGCTAGACCCAAAAGCCTACGATCTCGCCGCCCACGCAGAAATGATGATAGATGCCGTTTTATTTGGTCTGGTGAATCGACCACCACGTAAGAAGACCATTGAA
>CAYXJI010000364.1:0-1111 GCA_964465175.1 uncultured Burkholderiaceae bacterium
CATCGACACCATCCCAGATACCGCGCAAGGTGAAGGTCCACGTGCCGGGAAAAATGGTGCCGCGTAGAGGAATTTGGTCGCCAATTTTCCAGCCGTATTGATTGGCTAGTTTGCGCCCGACGATGGCACCTTGTCGGTCTAAGATGAAGGCTTTTTTCTCTTCATCTTTTAAAACATACTCAGGATAGAGCGCCAGATAGCTGGCAGGTTCAACGGCGAATTGCGGAAAGAAATTACGCTCGGTAATATACACGCCGCCAAACCAATTTGACCAACTGACACCGGTCACACCATCGACATTTCTGAGTCGGTCGGCATAACTTAAAGGCAGAGGGAAGGTCAGTGAAATCGAATTGCGCGTGATCAGTCGCACACTAGAAGTGCCATCAACGCCTGCATACCATGCGTCAATAATGGTGCGCAGTAAACCGTAAGCGCAAATTGCAACCACCAAGCCCACCATGGTTAACAGGGTGCGCAGTCGATGTCGGAATGCATTTTTGAGTAATAAGCGCAGGATAAACATAGTGGTGGTTGATCCCTGTTGCTTAGTGAGAATGTGGCAGCATCGTGCTCACATTGGCCGCAGAGGCATCATCATCCACCAGTAAGCCTTTTTCCAAATGCACTAAGCGTCGCGCGCGCGCGGCGGCTTTTGGGTCATGTGTCACCATGATGATGGTCTTTCCTAAACCACGATGCAGTTCGTCGAGTAAATTGAGTATCTCTTCTGCGGTAACTCGGTCTAAATCACCCGTAGGTTCATCGGCGACGATCAAGGTCGGATCGGTCACCAAGGCTCGTGCGATTGCTACGCGCTGTTGTTGACCACCGGATAATTCATTCGGATAGTGATCAATACGGTCGGTCAGTTTTACCATTTCTAGCGCTGCCGTGACATGGGCATGACGCTGTTTCTTCGATAAATGGGTGAGTAATAAAGGCAGTTCTACATTTTCAAATGCAGTAAGTACTGGCATTAAATTGTAGAACTGAAAAATAAAACCCACATTTGCGGCACGCCAATCGGCGAGTTGGCCTTCACTCAGATTGGCGATATTGACACCAGCGATTTCTATGGTCCCTGAGGTCGGCTTATCAATACCCGCAA
>CAYXJI010000364.1:1121-3882 GCA_964465175.1 uncultured Burkholderiaceae bacterium
ACTTTTGCCTGAACCACTCGGCCCCATCAAGGCTAAGAATTCGGCGCTTTGTATGTCGAGATCAACCCCTTCTAGTACGGGAATAATTTGTCCGCCGCGTGTGTAGGATTTGTCTAGGCCGCGAATGCGGATGATAGGTGGCGCATCGTTCTCAGTCATCGCAGCGCCGTTCATTTGCTTGTTACACTAATTTTTTTACCAGCTTCCAATTTTTCGCTTGGCATCAATACTAATTTATCGCCGGATTGCAAAGCGCCAGTGAGCTCTTGATTGTCGCCAATTTTTCTCAATAAGTTGATCGTTATCATCTCAACGCTGTCGTCTTTGATTTTGAATACGACTTTTTTGCCACCACGTTCGACCACGGTTTTCGGGTTGATCGCTAACACGGGTTTTTGGTCGGCATCGCTGGCTGCTTGTGACAAGATCGTGACTTTGGCACTCATCTCCGGCAGGATGCGTGGATCGAGTTTTTCAAAACGTATTTTGGTCATGACGGTGGCTTTCGCTCTATCCACGGTGGGCACAATACTGACCACATTGCCACGGAAGCGAGTATCGGGCAGGGCGTCTAAAGTGACCTCCACGGGTTGACCGATTTTGGCTTTGGCGAGATTACTTTCCGAGACGTCTGCCTCGACTTCTAGCGTACTCATATCAGCCATGGTGACGACCGCGCCTTGGCTACCCGCCGCGCTGGAGAAGGGGGTGATGATGTCACCGACATTGGCATTTTTGACTAAGACTACGCCATCAAAAGGCGCACGAATCTCGGTGAAGTCTTGATTTACTTGTTGCACTCTGAGTTGTGCTTTGGCTACTGCGACTGTGGCTTGTGCTGAAATCATCGCGGCTTTGGCCGCATTCAGACGCTTAGTGGCGGCCTCAAGTGACTGACTGGAGATGAAGCCTTGCGCACTCAAACCTTGGCTGCGTTTTAAGTCTGACTCAGCGTTGACGACTTCTACATTGGCTTGTGCCACGCCAGCTTCGGCTTGACGGATATTCGCCTGTACCGCCGCCATTGCGGCTTGCACATCGCTAGCATCTAATTTGGCGATAATCTCACCTTGTTTAACGATGCTGCCTTCCCGGACATTGAGCCAAACCAATCTGCCAGTGGCCTTGCTGGCCACGGCCGCTCGTCTTTGCGCCACCACATAACCGGATGCCGTGAGCTGGGCATATTGTTGTGACGGGTAGGTGGTGATGACCGAGCTGACCTGTACTTCTTGTGGGCTAGGTTTAAGCAAAAAAAACAGTATCACCGCAATCAGTAATATGATCGTTATCCAACGCCCATAAGCAGGTGGCTTTTTACCATGGGAAGTAGCACTGCGATTTATTTTGAGCTGTTGCAGCGATCCGTTGCTGGCGTTTGCACTGGGGGAAGTAGTAGCAGTCATTTTTTTGCTTTGCCTCAATGAGTGATATTGGTCGCGCTTGCTAAATTTACTGCGCACTTTACTACACAAAATTGGTGATTGACTGATCAAGGGTATAAAAATAATTGAAAGCGTGGCTTTCAATTATTTTGATTTTTTTCTATTTGATTCCTAGTAGTTTGACTAGCTAAAAATCGACAAAATTATGCCACAAGTACCAAAAGAGACATTCAATATCAATTGGTAGATTTGCTAGGTACAATGAGCGAGGCATATTTATCAAAAATCATAAAAGCCCTGGGGGAATTTCTATGAAAAAGCAGACTTCGCTGTTGCCATTGGTGACGGCTCTCTATTCATTATTGCTTGCAGCGAGCGCTCGCTCGCTTGGCTTGATTTTTCAGCGCTCGACTAGCGCGCGATGCTTATCCAAGATGGTGCATACTCGCTTGTGGATGGGGCTAATGGCTATCGCGATGCTGACCAATGTGGCACAGGCGCAAACGATACTCAATTCCGGCGCTACCATTAATGTCTCCATGACGCAGGGGCAATCCTTCTCTCAAAATTTTGAAGGAACTGGCACCCAAGACAATGTCTATACCGTGGTGGGGACGCTACCACCAGTCATTAGTCACAGTACGATCGCAAAATCGCCTCCAGCACAGAATGGACATGAGTTGGTGCTTTCTGGTACGCCCACCAGTGCGGGGTCTTATAGCGCTACGGTGAATGTGAGTGCGACTTTCTTTTCCGTCCCGATTTTGTATTCAACGACGATTAATGTGACGGTGGTGGCGGCGCCACCTAGTGCTAACGCCCTGAGTCAATCGGTACTTAAAAATAGCAGCAATAATGTGTTGACACCTGTGACATCTGGCAGCGTTACCAGTATGGCTTTGGCTTCGACACCATCCCATGGAACCGCTGCCGTGAGTGGTTTGACTATTGTGTACACCCCCGCCAATGGCTATAGCGGGAGCGATACGTTTAGCTATCAGGCCACGGGGCCAGGTGGTACTTCAACAGCGGCAACGATTTCCATTAATGTCCGAGAGTCAGCGCCTAATCTTAGTTCTAGTAGCGTAAAAGTATCTGCAAATAGCACTGCAAATTTGATTAGTCCTGCGATTGAAGGTGACGCTAGCAGTCTCAATATTATCAGTTCGCCTGCGCATGGCACAGTGAGCGTGAGTGGCTTGAGCCTAACATACACCCCGAACAAAGATTTCATTGGTAGCGATCAAATTATCTTGCAGGCTCAAGGTGCTGGCGGACTTTCCAATAGCGCTACTATCAGCATTAATGTCGTGAATGATGTACCTACGGTGAATCCCAGTACGATGAGTGCGAATGCGAACGGTGGCAGCGTTACC
>CAYXJI010000365.1:0-3873 GCA_964465175.1 uncultured Burkholderiaceae bacterium
ATCGCTGCTCACGTCGATTTGGAATTCAATCAATAATTGTTCCCAAACGAGTTGGGGGAGTTGCTTGTAATTGACTAGGGTGAGTCGATTTTTTTGATATTGTTTGAGTGCTGCAATAAAAAACTGATCGAGTACTCTTACTGTGTAGGCATCAAAATCAGCAGGCTGTAAATCACTTTTGTCGATCGGCAAATTAGGCATATCCACAAAGTCGGGAATCATTTGCGGGCCGCGTTGGCGTTGATGTGATGCTAGGACTTGGTGTGGGTCTCTGTAGAGGAAAATCACTGGCACATTTGGGAATGCACGCCGTATAAAGTCGATATTGGCGATGTGCCAAGAGTCAAATTTTATAATCAAGTGGCGTTCATCCGAAAAACGTTTTTGCCCTAGAGTGTTCACAATGTGTTGAAACACTTTTAAGTCGTCTTGATTGCCTTCTCTATGGGTGCGAAAAAATGCATCAAGGATGGGCGGCTCCGATAAAACGATACAATGATTTAGATCGCTGATTAATTGCGTGATGAGGGTTGAGCCGCAGCGTGATACATGGAAAATAAACGCGCTCGGCGCGATCCCGTCGTTAAACTCCGTGAGCGCAGAAAGCTCCGTGGTGCAAATTCTTTGTTCTTTTTTTGGTTGGTTCACCAAAGTGCTATGAAAGAATGGTGCTGTGAATCGCGTTTCTGCGAGGTCGCGCCAAGCGACTTGCTTGGTTTTTCTATCGATAGTCACCGGATACCAGTTCTTGAGTGATACGAACGCATTGCGCTCAATGCGAGCGCCGCGAATTAAGTATTGTTCTTGCACCTCGAAGTCAAAATCCATTTTGTAGCTTAATTTAAAAATAATTAAATTATAACATTGAGTGTTATCACTCGATTAGTAAGCATAATTTAACTAATTTTGGTGAGTGGAATTTTGATATTGCTTAGCTCGCCCAAGCCCAAGGGATTCATGACGGGGGCAGCACGTGACCATAATTTGTATTGAGCATTTTGACCAATTTGACTGTGATTGTTTTCACCCCATGCGTAGCCTTTCCCATCGGCAGTAAGTGCTAAAGAAAAATTATACCCAGCAAAAATTGCGACGACATTACTTAAATCCGTTTGAAGCGATGCATTCTGCGCAGGTGTGGCAGAAAGGGCGGGAGTTCCCGTTGTGCCACGACCGGTTTCGCCACTCGCGTTGAAGCCCCATGCATGGACTTTACCATCGGCACTCAAGGCTAGTGCGAAGCCTTTGCCTGCGGAAATTGAGACGATATTATCCTAGAAACCTTAGTTGGACGAGTTTGAGTGTGCATTTTTCCGCGTTTCTGGCGAGGCGTGACGACGACGCAACCTCTACGTTGATAGGAGGAACAACGAAGTCCAGAGACGCGGAAAAGTGTGCAATCGAATTCGTAGCGTTATCACCAAAATGGTGAACAGGATAAACACTGAAAAAGTTAATGTTCATGAGGCTTCCAAGAGGAAATAAAGCGGTCAACTGAGGTTTCTAGGATTATTGAATACGCCTGCATTGTTCGCATTAATGACGTGCTTGGGGTATTGGCTAAAATTATCCACGCCTTGACCGTGATTGTATCCCTAAGTGTAAACGGTGCCGTCGTCTGCTAATGCCGCGAAATTTCTATGGCCAGCAGACCCTTGTACGATATTTTTCAAGTTGCCTGTATTGGCAGCGTTGCGAATATAGCTTGGGCGAGTGGGATTGTTAGAGTCACCCCAGAAAAATACTTCACCTTCTTCCGTTAATGCCATGGCAGTATCCGCGCCTGTAGAAGCTGAGACGATATTCGCCAGCTTGTCAGTGCCAGCAGTATTTTTGACACAGATAGGTAGATAGCTGTCTTGGGAGTCTGCGCCTTGCCACAGTGAGGCGAAATAATTGCGACCCCATGCCAACAAATTCCCCGTGGGAGTTACGACTAAATGATAGAGCGCACCTGCACCTTGCGACGCTAGGGTTTTTACTTGCGGAATAACGGTGACAGTGGCCGTCGCTGTGTAGCCACTGTCATTAATGATCACCTCATGCTTACCAAGGTGTAAGCCCACGATTGCCTTGCAATCACTACTGATGGTAATAGCGCTCGTGACTTTGCTTTTGCAAGTCAAATTGCTAGACGAAATCATGCTGCCTGCTGAGTTTTTAAGCGTAAATGCTGCATCCTTGGTTGGAAGATGTCATTGAACTTTGCCAATACTAGGCAGGCTCAGTGTCGCTTGCGCTTGCTTCGGGGTTGAGGTTTCGACTAGCAGTGCTAGTCGGTGTCGTGTTATGCGATTGCGTTGGCGAAGAGCCGCCGCAAGCGCTGAGTAGTGTCGTGCTGACCACTATCATGGTAGTCGCCGTTAATTTTAAAGGTGTTTTAGATGATTTCATAAGTGACTTTGTAAAAAGTGTGTGACAGACTTTGGGTGCTAAACACAATTACCAATCTTTCCTAAACACGATCGCGAAAGATGCAGTGAGGACGAGCTGTTGTGCAATTGCGTGGGTTATAAAAAAAGATGGCGAGACCAGTGTTCCGTGGGTATTTATTCAAAACAAAGGACCTCGCCATCAAGAGGAGTAAATAAACGGTGATAATTTGCATGCTCTTGCAATGCCGCATGCAGATCCTTTCTAGTGATAGGGCAATGACTTAATGCCTCTAAGTGATTCGCAATAACCATTCCTTGCGACAGGGATAGGTACTCATGGACATCATCTGTGTCCATAATGATTTCACCGCCAATTTCAAAGCGCGCACCACCAGCTGGAATTACGCTGACTTCTGGTTGGCTGCTTGCGACAAATTCTTGGATCGTGGGCGTCATTACCGTGTCGCCTGCTAGATACAGGCTTGGATGTCCCGGCATGCGGATAAAGTAGCCGACACCATGCTCCATTAATCGGCCGATGATGCCGCTACCATGACGGCATGGAATGCTATTTATCTGCCCCTTAAAAAAAGGAATCGGCCCTTTATCAAGCCTGGTTAATTCCTGTACTAATAATCCTCGTTCACGCAGATAACTAGCATCACGAGCGGTGCACAACACAGGAATCTGTTTTTCTCTTAGCCATCGCTTACCTGCTCTATCTAGATGATCAAAATGCCCTTTCTGGCAATGGGTAATGAGGCAATGTGTGACTCGGCTTAGCACTGCCTCGGTGTTCTCCGGTAACTTGACAATAGGATTGCGCAAGCGCTCTCCATCAAATAGTTTTAATGGTGGCAAACCACCCGCATCGGCCAACATGGGATCGACCAAGAGGCAAATGTCATCATAATCAATCACTATTGTGGCGTTTCTTAATTGCGTAATGTTCATGCTATGTCTACCTCATTGAATGCCCAAATAGTGCGCCTTCTTCAAACTAAATAATACTGGCGATATCGCCATTTTTAATGCTAATATCGCCAACAAGATTGTGCATGCGAAAGATGAATTTGCTTGCTCATAAAAATGGATGGAAAAAGAGAGTGGAGAGCGCATGACGCAGAAACAACGCATAGGAATTCTCACTTACGATGGATGTATGGGCGTTGAGGTATTCGCCATCACTGATACCTTGCGGATCGCCAGTAATATCGCTCATGCATTACAAAAAGGACTCGGCACTGATTACGAGATTGAGCTTTTGTCGGTGCAGAAAAAAATAGTGTGCATGGCGGGCGACATCGAAGTCAGGACAAAAAATCCTAGCGGCGTGTATGAATTGATCATCGTACCTGGCCCAGAAATACGCGCGCAGCAAAATTGGTCGGAGAAATTGGCGCCACTTAAAAAAGAGTGTCAATTTTTAAAAAACGCAGCACTGCAAGGAAGTCGCATCGCCAGCATTTGCGTCGGCAGTTTTATACTTGCTGAGGCG
>CAYXJI010000366.1:0-3561 GCA_964465175.1 uncultured Burkholderiaceae bacterium
GCGAGCATGTTCACATGCGATAAAGTCCATGCAGAAAATCCATAGCTAAAGCAATCGACAAAAAATGCCATCGCCAAACCTTTTTTGTCTGCGATATCCATCATGTTCGCAGCATTTAAATTCGTCGCTAATCCAGCTTGCGATGCCGTCGCATGATCGCCTAATAGCGCGATTAAACCACCCGCCATCAAAGGGCCTAAAAAGAAGGTGATCTGACGTAAGCCCAGCATCATCCCATTGGCCGCCTGCACTTGTTCTGCGGAGACTACGCGTGGCAACATCGAGGTTCCCGCAGGAATACTAAACGCGGTTGATAATCCCAATAGCAACGCGATTAGGTAGATCATCCACAAGCTCAGGCTGGAAGTCATTAGCAGCACAACCAGAATCGCCAGTAACGCGGTATTGATGTACTTGGTCACCATCATCACCGATTTGGGATCATAGCGATCCACGACCGCACCGCCTATCAACATAAACAGCGCGCGCGGGATACCGAGTAGTGCCAGAACGATGCCCAAGGTGAATGTGTCATGACTCATTTGCAGCACCAGCCAAGGCAGGGCAATCAGCGTGAATTGATCGCCTAGCATCGAGGTGATAGCACCCGTTAGCATCCATAGAAAATTGCGGTCACGCATAAAGCCACGTGCTGGCTTTGAGTTGTTGTTCATAAAAACTCCAGATAAAGGAATAGCCTTGTCCGCCGGACTTGGCTGGAAAATATGTTGTGGGTTTTGCTTAGCTGCTTATTGCGGCGGTGATTTTTTCTTCATCGATTTTTTGGGAATCGTTTTAGCTGCTTCGGGCGAAGTTGATGCAGTCGAATTCTGCGATTCGATATAACGTATGCCTTTGACTGCGTAATCGAGCACTTCTTGCGATAAGCCACCGCCTATGGTTAATCGCGGTTCTTTTTCATGGATTTGCCGGATTTTTTGTACCGTCTCAACGCGGTTGCCCCAGGCATCTAGAAACATAGAGCGCCAATCTTGGATGCGCTTTAGAGCAAATGGATCAGTGGCATCCATGCCCGCATCAATGAATTTTTTAAGGTCGATAAATAGCTCAGTCCAGTTGTCCATATTGCGCATAAATGAAGGACGGAAATATTGGCATTCCTCTTCGCTCAAATAGCGTCGATAGATTTGGTAACGGATCTCTATCGCGGCAATGTTGATGTAATCCATCATGGCGTTATCGACGCCGCTCATGGCTTGTATGGACGGCTCGTCTCTATGCATGTCAGCGTATTTTTTTAATAGACGCGGATTCGGCACCGATTGATGCACAGTCTCTAACCACTTTTGTACTTGGACTAAAACCTGTGGTGCGCTTGGCGCGATTTTAGCGTCCATGAATTCGCGGATTTGTGCGACGATGGGTTGCATCGCCATGTCCATTTTTCCGCTACTGACGTCTTTATGCTGACGCCATAGCGCGATATCTTCTGGACTAAAATATTTAGACCGCAGACTCATCATTTCTAAAGTCGATAACCAATAACCCATATTGGGTTCGTCATGCTGTTGCAGTTGCTCTTCCAATTCGAGAAGGCGTTCGCGCAATTCTTGGTTCTGTTTGATCTGTTCTTCTAGACTGAGAATTTGTTGGCTAATCACACCACGTAGGTCGGCCGTATCGCCCTGAATTAATTCACCGATTTCTTGTAAAGACAAATCTAAACGGCGCAAAGCCTGAATGCGATGTAAGCGGGCGATGTCGTGGCGGTTGTATAGGCGATAGCCAGCCTCGGATCGAACCGAGGGCGTGAGTAAGCCCAGCTTGTCGTAGTGATGCAAGGTGCGTACCGTAATGCCGGTGCGTTGCGCTAATTCGCCAATTTTTAACAACATAGGGTGCCTCTTTGATCGAGCATCAATTGAATATAAGCCACACTATAAAGCCTGACGTAGTGTCAGGGTCAATGGGACAGATGAAGTTTTTTTGTTTTCAAACGGAACAGTGCTTTACTCTCAAATTTTGCAGGCTATGCACCTGATTTGCCGTTTGATCTGATGGCGATGGAATGTGCGCTCCCCTGATTCTAAACTCCTGCTTTTCGTTGGATCAAAGAGCGGATTGAGTCGATATGAAGCGATCAATTTTTGACTCAAACTAAAAACCATTAATGTCATACCGGACTTGATCCGGTACCAAGAATTGACCTTTAAGAGTGCGAAACTGGATGCCGGATCAAGTCCGGCATGACGATGATTAAGGTTTTATTGTCATTTCCACAGTTGCTGAATAGTCAAAAAATATTCAATTAGGTTTTAAAAAAGGTATTACGCATGATAGACAAATTCCCTACGGGACAGTATTACGGCACGAATGCTTTTGAACGGCGTTTTCCACGTATCGGTCTGAGTCATTTGCGCGCCACGGTGCCTGAGCATGAGGTGAAAGAACATAGCCATGCGGGCGCGCATATGGTGTTGGCGACACGGGGACGCTATGTGACTTCGGCGGCAGGGGCGCAACGTGAAGGCCCTGTGTTGGTTTACAACCCGCCGGACGTGGTGCACCGCGATCGGTTTGCGGGTGAGGGTGGTTGGTTCTTTGCGATCAGTTTTGATGCGGAAGACTCACGTGATCTCTATGAACAGGTCAAGCTGCCTGATTTTGCGTTGCGTCATCATGATCCTGCGGTCATGAGGCAGGCGTTTGGATTGCTTAAAGCGGCGGCTACGCGTGACGCGGTTAAGCTCGATTTGGAGGTGTTGACATTGAACATCTTAAGCAGTTTGAACCTGCAAGTTCCTTTGTCACTAAATCCCCCACCATGGTTGCAACGCGCGCAGGAAATGATTGCGGATTTGTCGGATGAAGATTTGGGTGTTGCCGATATCGCGGATGCGATCGGCGTACACCGCGTTTATCTGGCACGCCAATATCTTCGTCATTTGGGTTGTACTCCTGGTGATGATTTGCGGCGTCGTCGGGTGGAACGTGCTACGCAGTTGATGATGACCAGTGATCAAACATGGACGGACATCGCGCTAAGTTGTGGGTTCTGTGATCAAAGTCATTTGAATCGGGCGTTCTTACAGCAGTGGGGTCTAACGCCGACTGGTTTTACGAAACTGAGTGGTTTGAAAGCAGGTTTCAAATATCCAAGACTCAATTGAACTCGCCATCTACTATTGGCCTATTCGATTAACGATTTAATGAATGGAGTTTTGATATGAATGTTAAACCTAGCCTGGGATTTTTGATTTGCACGATGCTGTTGAACAGCTATGCAATCGCCCATCCAAAAAATGACAAAAACGATTGGGTGAAAGAATCACCCGCTTCGCAAAAATTAGATGCAGCGAAACTGGCAGCGATGGATGAGGCGATTAAGAAGGGAACATTTCAACAGATCACTAGTGTACTGATAGCACGACGTGGTCAGCTCGTTCATGAATCCTACTATGATGCCGATGGTGTAGAGGGGGTGCGTAATACCCGATCTGCGACTAAGACGGTCACGGGTATGTTAGCGGGAGCCGCAATTGATCGCGGTCATCTTAAACTTGCGACACCTATTCTAAGTCAACTGAAGCCTAAAACGCC
>CAYXJI010000366.1:3571-3861 GCA_964465175.1 uncultured Burkholderiaceae bacterium
ATCTTGAGTCACGTTAAGCCTAAGACAGCACTAGAAAATCCTGATCCACGCAAGGCAAAAATCACCGTTGAAGATTTATTGACCATGAGCTCGATGATGGAGTGCGATGATCAAAACCAGTTCTCTCGCGGGAATGAAGAGCGTATGTATTTGATCGAAGATTGGGTGAAGTTTTATCTCGATTTGCCGATTAAAGGTTTTCCGGCTTGGATTCCAAAACCTGCTGCCTCGCCTTATGGTCGTTCGTTTAGTTATTGCACGGCTGGTTCAACGACTTTAGGCGCTGTCGT
>CAYXJI010000367.1:0-3849 GCA_964465175.1 uncultured Burkholderiaceae bacterium
CCACCCTACGAATTATCCTATGCATTCGCGATTCGCAACAATTTCACGAACCTGGTAAGCCATGTGGGAGTGCACAATTTTGTGGGAATCAATTCCGCATACAAAAGTTTGATAAACTTAATCTAAGATAAGTCGATTGCAAACATAAAGAGAGATTTTGATGAGTTTTGAAACCATGTTAGTACAAGCCGAGCAATCTTCGCTCGTGACAATGGAGTCGGGTTGGGGACAAGGTCGCGCCATTTTTGGTGGGCTCTTGGGTGCACTGGTCGTCGCACATATGCAAGCGCGCCTGACCGGTGATGCCAAGCTGCGTGCCCTGACGATTTCGTTTGTTGCGCCTGTCGAAGTGGGTGAAGTTGAATTTAAAAGTGAGGTGCTACGTGCTGGAAAATCGGTCACGCAAATGCAATGTCATTTACTTCAACAAGGTAAGGTCGTATTAAGCGCACTCGCCAGTTTTGGTGTCGTACGTAGCTCGCAAGTGGTCGTCGCGAGTGAGACCGCTCCTGATTTTGGTGACATCAACGATGGCTTATCCTTCCCTTATCTCGAAGGAATCATTCCCGAATTTACCCGCAAGATCGACTTTCTTTATAAGGATTGTGATTTGCCGTTTAGCGCATCGACCAAGTCGCATATCCATGGCTGGATGCGTTGGAAGGAATCTGCTGGAGTGAGTGCTGAGGTGAGCGCTGCGTGTGCGCCACTGTTGAGTTTGATTGCACTCATCGACGCTTGGCCACCGGCGATTCTACAAATGCTTGACCGCCCCACCCCCGCCAGCAGCTTAACTTGGACTTTAGAGTTTTCAAGCATCGACGAAATAGCGTTGTCGCAAGAGTCTAATCCATGGTGGCAATACCGAGCACACACTGATGCCGCGCACAACGGCTACGGCCACATCGCAGCTGAAGTCTGGAATGAGAATGGCCAACTCGTGGCGATTAGTCGCCAGACAGTGACGGTGTTTGCATAAGTTTTGCGTGATGAATAATGAAATACGCGGTACGGCGTATTTCATCTATAGCCATGTAGCGTGGACACGAAGATGCCATGTCCACCTTACGCACCAACCCACTACAACTAAATATCACAATTCGATCTCGCTTACGCAGATAATGTGAGTTTCATTGATCAACCCCGCTGGTCGTATGCAAACTGCCAATCATGACATTACTTCGACCATCGACCGACTCTACCGACAGTCGTCGCGGCAACTCGGTAAGGCGCAATGATTTCGTAAGGCGTCCATAACCGCAGGCGTATTGCGCCATTAGGTGTCTGTGCATGGCAAAACATCATTTCCTTTAAGTGGTTTGACCTGCAAATAGATTGCTTTGCTGTCGATCAAATGGGCATCGGACGGTGCAGTGACTTCGTGATGCATCAACTCACAACCCGCCAGCCACCAAGAATGCCTCGCATCACCGATCACATCACACCCAAGCTCGCAATCAACTAATCCGCAATCATTTGCAACACCACTTTACCCTTCGCCCGTCCCTGCTCCAAATAGCTTAAACCTTGTAGCGCCTGATCAAAGCTAAACACGCTATCGATCACTGCACGGATTTGTCCTGCTTCGATGAGTGCGGCGATGCTGGTGAGTTGTTGGCCGTCTGGGCGCACGAACAGGAAGTCATAACTGGCTTTGCGATTATTGGCGAGGCGGCGCACTTTACTGCTGAGTAGCGCAAACACCAGTTTCATCACGAAAAACATGCCGCGTGATTTGGCAAACGCCGCATCTGGTGGGCCGACGAGCGAGACGATTTTACTGCCGGGGGCGACGATATTGAATGTCTTTTCTAAGGCCTCGCCCTTCACGGTGCCGAGGACCGCGTCATAGTCTTTTAAGACTTGTTCAAATTCTTGTTTTTTGTAATCGACCACTTCATCTGCACCTAGACCACGCACCAGTGCCATATTGCCGGTGCTGGTGGTGGTGCCGACGATGGCGCCCATTTGCTTTGCCAACTGAATCGCGATGGTGCCGATGCCGCCTGAGCCCGCTGGGATGAAGATTTTTTGACCGCGTTGCAGGCGCATGCGTTCGTGCAACGCTTGCCATGCCGTGAGACCCACCATAGGCAGAGCGGCAGCTTCGACAAAGCTGATGTTGCTCGGTTTAAGCGCGGCTGCCCATTCTGGCACGGCGACATACTCCGCAAAACTGCCTCTATCCATATCAAAAACGCTGCCAAACACGGCGTCACCGACCTTGAAACGGCGTACCGAAGCACCTACTTGGACAACAACGCCAGCTAAATCGCTGCCCATGGTGGCGGGTAGCTTGAACGGAAGTATGGGCTTGAACATGCCCTTGGGGATCATGATGTCGATAGGATTGAGGCCAGCCGCATGGACTTGCACTAAGATTTCGTCCGGTTTAATCGTTGGACTAGCCAAGTCGGTGAACTCTAGATGTTGCGTGCCGCCGTAGCGCTTGAGGATCAGTGCTTTCATGTTTTGCTTTCTAAAAGTAGTAAAGGAAAGCTGGCTTAGGCCAACCGTAAATCTTTGCGCAAACCGGCATCGAGCATTGCCGCAGGCGCATAGGTACGCAACAAGCGCAGACGCCCAGCCAATTTGCCTGCGGTATAACGTAGTTTTGGTTTGCTTGCCCGCGCTGCGGTGAGCGCAATCTGCGCCACCACCTCAGGGCTTTCCGCACCAGCCATCACGTTCGTTAAATGTGCATCGACGGCTGTGCGCACAGCGTGATAGTCAGCCAGCGGCGCATCGGCCGCTAATGCGTTGTTGCCAAAAGCGGTATTGGTGTAAGCGGGTTCAACGACGATAGAACGAATACCCCAGTGCCGAATTTCGTGATCCAAGGATTCAGAATAGCCTTCAATCGCATGTTTGCTCGCCGCGTACAGTGCGCCATAAGGCATAGGCAAAAATCCCAATACCGAGCCGATATGAATAATGCGTCCTGCGCGTTGACGCCGCATGTGCGGCAATACGGCACGTGTCATGCGTACGGTGCCGAAAAAGTTGGTGTCAAAAATCAGCTGTGCCTGCGCCAGCGAACTTTCTTCCGCAGCCGCCGGCGCAACGCCAAAACCGGCATTATTAACTAACAAGTCAATGCGCCCTTCTTTCTGAATCACGAGCTCGACCGCCTTTGCTACCGATGCATCGTCGGTCACGTCTAGGCTGATCATAGTGAAAGGGCCTTGCGTGCCTTGCGCAGCATTTCGGCTGGTGCCATAGACGGTGTAGCCAGAGACGGCCAACTTCGCGGCAATGGCTGCGCCTATGCCGGACGAGGCGCCGGTGACCAATGCTATTTTATGATTCATGATGACTCCTTTTTATATGATGATCGTCATATTTTAAATTAAAAAAAACGGAAATTCTATTTTTGAAGCAGCCCCAAATGCTTGAGCGCAGCTTGGCGCAACGCTGCGGACAGCTTGGGGTCATTCACCGCCCGCGAAATAATCGTAGTACCAATCAAGCCACACACGAGTACCATCGCGCGTTCATGCGCCTCCGACTGCCCCCAGTCCGGCATTTGCCGAGCCAGCAAGTCAATCATCTCTTTAATGTGTACCGTGGCAGCGCTCCGCACTTCAGGCGCTTGACGCGGCATCTCAGAGCCGAGTGCGGAAACTGGGCACCCTGACTCGATCTCTAGCATATGCTCATCAGATAGATAGGCGTGCATAATGTGTTGCAAGGCTGCTCCAGCAGGCGCGCTGGCTGCGATGTGCGCCGCCAATGCTACGGACTCAGCGCCGGCACGATCACCCGCTTCGGCCAACAAGGCAACACGCGAAGGAAAGTGCGCATAAAAGCCGCCATGTGTTAGTCCGGCTTCCTTCATGATATCTGCCA
>CAYXJI010000368.1:0-3837 GCA_964465175.1 uncultured Burkholderiaceae bacterium
TCAGCAAGGCGGATGTTATAGCGGCATTTGGGTTTCATGCGCGCAAGGATTTGAGGAAGAGCCAGAAGATTTTGGATCACATGGGCAGCACTGAGTTAGCTGCCAATTTGTTTCGTGCTACGCAAGCAGAAGAAAAGTTGAAACGCGATCAAGTCAGCGGAAAACAAAAGGCCAACCAAACGCATTTTGAGGTTGGAAAAAAAGTACGCCAAACTATCGCCGAATTAGGCGGCACCATGCCTGAAGCATTGCCCACGCCCGAAGCCAGTGTTAGGCAAATTGAGAACGCGAAGAGGAAGCTGGACAATAGGAGCTAAACGCCCGATGTTCGTTATTTGTAAATAGCGAATGATCGATTTCCTAGGCAGTTAGTTCTTGAGAGACAAACGATCTTGATCCCGTCTTGTAACTAATCAACTTTTAATTTGATAGCTTGAAGAGATTGTATGAAATGAACAAAAAATATTCTACTTCGACGGGCATGGTATGAGCGACAAAAGCAAAAAATTGATCCGCAACAGCACGGCAGAATTTCTGATGTTTACTGGGCAGGCTGGTGAGCAGAGCATTGAGGCGCGCTATGAGAGCGACACCGTTTGGTTGACGCAAAAACTGATGGCCGAGTTATTCGCCGTGGATGTTCGTACCATTAGCGAACACCTAAAAAATGTTTTTGCCAATGGAGAACTTGCCGAAGAATCAGTTATCCGGAAATTCCGGAATACTGCCGCCGACGGCAAAAGTTATATGACTCAGTTCTACAACCTCGATGCCATCATCTCAGTGGGCTACCGCGTTAACTCACTGCGCGCTACCCAATTTCGCCAGTGGGCGACACAGATCCTGCGTGAGTTTGCTATTAAGGGCTATGTGCTCGACAAGAAGCGTATGGAGAATGGGGCTTTTCTTGGTGAAGATTACTTTGAGCGCTTGCTGGCGGAAATCCGCGAGATTCGTCTTAGCGAACGCAGGTTCTACCAGAAAATCACAGATATTTATTCGACTGCGCTCGACTACAACAAGTCCGCTCCCACCACCAAAGCGTTTTTTGCCAAGGTCCAGAACAAACTGCATTTCGCTATTCACGGCCATACTGCTGCTGAACTGATCTTGCAACGCGCAGACAGTGGCAAGGCGCGCATGGGTCTGAGTTCCTGGGAACAGGCACCTGACGGCAAGATACTTAAAACCGATGTGGTCGTCGCCAAAAATTATCTCAATCAAGACGAGCTGGAATCGCTAGGCCGTATCGTCAACGCCTATCTCGACCTGGCCGAAGATCGTGCTCGGCGCAATATCCCGATGACGATGGAAGACTGGGCGACACGGCTAGATACTTTTCTGGAATTTACCGACCGCGAGATTTTGCACGATGGCGGCAGGGTATCTGCCGAATTAGCCAAAGCTCACGCCGAAAGCGAGTTCGAGAAATACCGCATCGTGCAAGACCGATTGTTTGAGAGTGATTTCGACAGGGTACTTAAGCAGATTGAAGCTGAACGTGGTTCGGGAAGCGGTGATGATTAAGGCCGCTGGCATATGTGCGTCGGATTAAGGGGATGACTCGATGATCACGCCTGAACAATACGCAGCACTAGTTCTCGGTGACTAACGAAAAGAGTCAGCAGCAGCTAATTTCATCGATGTTGATCCATTTAGTACATATGCAAAACCACATGCGTAAGGCATTCTGATCACCGTATCCCCCCCGGCAAAACCCCTAACTCCCGCTTAACCAAATGCCGCAGCATCGTCCCATTCTGATAGCCGACACGCTCTGCGACTAACTCTATGGATAAGTTGGTCGACTCTAACAAATGCACCGCCCGCATCAGTTTTCGTCTTTGAATAAATTTGATAGTCGAGTCGCCGGTGGCTTCTTGTATTCTTCTTGATAGCGTTTTAGTAGAGACAGCGAATTGCGATGCTAGCTCTTGTACTGTGAGTGGGCGGGCGATGTTTTTGTCTATCCATTTTTCGGCCGCGATGACGATGGGGTCGAGGTGTTGATTCTGGGTGGGAATCATGAATCGTGCTTGCGATGAGCGTTGTTCGATCAAGAGATAGCGCGAGCATAAATAGGCGATGTTTGCGCCTACTACTTCCGCGACGATATCTAGCACCACATCCATTTGTGAAAAAACAGCGCCCGCTGTGAGGATGTTACCGTCACGCACCAGCATTTTGCCTTCGTCTAGGATGACATCGGGGTAGCGTTGCCTGAACGCCGTTGCCAGCCACCAGCTGGTGGTTGCTGCCCTGCCATTGAGTAAACCCGCTTCCGCTAACATAAAGGTCGAAGCGCAAGAGACACTGAGGCAGCTTCCTCGTTCTGCATACTGGTTAAGTACATCCATGACTTGCGAGACTTCTTTGCTGCTCAAACTTGCTTCTAGTTCCGCGAGCAATTTTTTGCCTGAGCCTGGTAGTAGCACCCAATCGGCTTCCACCTCTGAGCGTAGTAGTTGTTGAAACGTGTAGTCACACGTGAGCTCTAATCCCGCTCCCGTGCGTATCTTTTTACGATGCCCGGCGGTGACGATACGAAAGCTTTGCGATTCGCGGTTGCGCTCGATGAGGAAATTGGCCGTGCGCAAAATGTCCAGCGTGATTGCCAGACTGGAATCCAATATGCCTGCTGTGGCTAAAACAAGAAAGGTTTTCATTTGTCCATTATCACATGAAATATGTCAGATTAGACGCTTCAAAAGCACTCGCGCTTCATCTATAGTTGCCCAATATCGAAACATTAAATACGAGGTGAGGTTTCATGAGTCAGGTTCCACAATCTAATGCAACGCTTCTGCATGCTGATCAGCCCAGTCCTTTACTAGAGAATTTTCAAGTTAAGATGTTGAGCTTCATTGGCAGCACGAAAAAAGTCTATGTCGCTGGTGATGGCCCCGCAGTGATCGTACTCACCGAGATGCCTGGCATCAGTCCGCAAGTGATTCGCTTCACTAGGTGGGTGATAGACGCTGGCTTTACCGTGTATTTGCCGTCTTTGTTTGGTGTCGATGGCGCAGTGCCGAGTGCCGAAGACGGTGCTGCGATTTTGAAAAGGGCTTGTGTGAGTGCCGAGTTTCGCGCCTTTGCGAGCAATGAGTCTAGCCCGGTGACGCAGTGGTTACGGCAATTGGCCAAGCACGCGCATCAAGAGTGTGGCGGCATCGGTGTGGGTGCGATTGGCATGTGCTTTACAGGTAACTTTGCGCTGACCATGATGCTAGAGTCAGTCATGCTAGCGCCTGTATTGTGCCAGCCTTCGCTACCTTTCGATGATCCCTCAGCGATTAATATGTCGGACGATGAGCTGCGTGCCGTCGCCGCTAGGCTAGAGAAAGACGATTTGTCGGTGCTAGCCTACCGTTTTGAAGGCGATCGCTATTGCCGCGCTGAGCGCTTTGATGCGTATAGCAAGGCTTTAGGCAAACGATTTGTCGCCAAGGTTTTACCCGATAGCGCTGCGCATCCTCATCCGCCACCGTTCTTCGAAAAAGTCGTCGCTTGTCCACATAGCGTGGTGACGGCGCATCTGGTGGATGAGCAAGGCCAGCCTACCATCGCTGCGCGGGATGAAATTCTGCAATTTTTCAAAAGCAAATTGTTGCCTGCGACGGATGCCGCTGGATTCCTGCCTAAGAAGGAATGACAGACTTTGCTGTTATGTTGCGCTCTTTACTTCTTCACGCTACAGAACACTTGTGTAGATACCGAAACTTTGAAGTAGCTCTAAGCGCAGATTTAGAGCATTAAAAGGTCGCGTCGGTGGGACTTGATCGGACATCCAGAATTCACCTTTAAGCCTGTGAAACTGGATTCCGGATCAAGTCCGGA
>CAYXJI010000369.1:0-3805 GCA_964465175.1 uncultured Burkholderiaceae bacterium
CTCCCCAAATCGCTAGTCAGTCAGACATTGCAAGAACGCTTTGATAGCGCATGTGAGGCCGTGGATCAATTGCAAAATAATAGCGCAAAGGATGCGCTGCTTCCCGTGCCAGAAGACGACTCGACACGCGACGATATTTTGCTACATTTGGAAATCTTGTTGGGGATAGACAGTCCTGCAGAATTAAGTCGCGAGCGTTTGCAAAAACAAGTCGAGGTTCTGCAAGCTTCTCTGCGCGCGGGTCAAGATCAAAAGCAAGCTCTGGCATTGCTCAATCAGGTGATGCGTTCGCGGCTGTGTTCCGACGTGAAAGTGCAGCAGCGAATGAGGAAGGTTTTTCAACAGGTAAATTTAATGGCGCAATAGCGTTCTTAGCAATTGCTGATTAAGAACTTAGCGCATCTTTTGAAAACTCGCATTTGTTGAGCGTCAAATAATTTGGTGGCCATTGTCGTATTAAGAAGGGAAAAATTCTATGCAGTTATATAGCTATTTCAGAAGTTCAGCATCGTATCGCGTGCGGATCGCTTTAAACTTAAAAGGTTTGCACTACGAACAGATTCCTGTGCATCTCGTGAGGGATGGGGGGCAGCAATTTTCATCGCACTACAAAGAAATTAATCCTGAGTCGCTGGTGCCCGCCTTGGTCGATACGCATGAGGGACAAGACTTGGCGATTAGTCAGTCCTTGGCGATCATTGAATACTTGGAAGAGCGGTATCCGGAGCGCGCTTTGCTACCGAGCGATATTGCTGAGCGTGCGTATGTAAGGTCACTTTCTTTGGCGATCGCTTGTGACATTCATCCCATCAATAATTTGAGAATCTTGAAGTATCTGAGTACTAATTTTGGCGCAACGGATGAACAAAAAAATGCGTGGTATCGTCATTGGTGTGAGTTAGGTCTTGCGGTGATTGAGCAAAGGTTGAGTCAAGATAGTCGTTGTGGAAAATTCTGTTTTGGCGATACGCCAGGGATGGCCGATTGTTGCTTGATTCCGCAGATTTATAATGCGCAACGCTTTAAATGTGATCTCAGTGGTATGCCAAAAATAATGGAGATAAATGCACGTTGTTTGGCGCTCGATGCTTTTGAACTCGCCGCACCAGGTAATCAGGCTGATGCTGAGTAAGTAAGTTGGGACTTACGTGAAAGAAAGCTAGGAAGAGAAAAACGAAAAAAATGCTAGGAGCTTGTCTCCTGGCATTTTAATTGTGCTGAGCTTAGTTGTTATCGATTGTATTGTATCGATACTAAGGAATGCCAAGGTTCGAGGACTCTGCATATCGGTTCAATTTGGCAGATTATCTTTGTCGATCTTGGAATCTAACACTTCGTTGAGCATATTGATCAAAATAGAGCGAGTTAGCTTTGATTTGGTGGCGTAACCGTCAATTGCATAGTTACCCATCAAATTTTCTCGCGCATAGCCAGGTTGGCCTGTGCGTAGAACGATGCGCAGGTTTTTGCGGGACAAGTCGTCACGTAAAACATTAACGAGTTTTAGACCAGCATCGACCGTTTCCATGACTACGTCTAATAAGATTAATGAGGTATCGGGATGGTTCTCGGCGACTTGTTGTGCTTCTCGCGCAGAAAACGCGTGGAGAAACTCTAAAGGTTTGCCGTGAATTTCGACGCCGCTCAATGCCAAGACTGTCGTATCGTGCACATTGGAATCGTCGTCTGCAATCAAGATTTTCCAAGGAAGTATGGCTTTATTCGCTGTATCTTCATCATCACTTTCAGATAGAAAAATGATATTGTCTTCGTTTTCATCATCTGATGAGAAAACACTCTCACAATTGACATATGCCATAGCGGGATATGTGCGCAATTTGCCGCGCGATGTTGCATTCGATGTCAAATTAATTGACTTTGACTGCACATTCCAGTCGGGCTGTTTACTGCTATGGTGATGTTCCATCAGTAGCTCCCTGAACTTGAATATTGATTACGGTTTACGTTTTAATCATATGTGATAGCGTGCGAGGAAACAAGTAGCATGAAGTGAAAAAAAGTGAAATATGAACATTTTCTACTTTAATTCATGTTTATGATCATTTTTTTACGTTCTCTATTCGAATACAAGGATGGTGGCGAAAAAATACCTTATAAATATGTTTTTTGTCGACCCTATTTTGAATCAGGAATTTATTATTTTATGAAACGTTTTTTTTGCACTTTATTGATTGTGGCATCGTCTTTATCGCCAATCGCATCTGGTCGTGATTTTTATCCGAAGAACCAAGCGATTGATATTCAACGCTATCGCTTTCACATTGAATTAAGTGACCTATCGGAATCAATTAAAGCTAAGGCATTAGTCAGCTTGCTCGCGCTTACGCCGATACAAGAGCTCACACTGGATCTTGGCAGTCAGGGCGAGGGCTTACAAGGTATGCAAGTGTTGCACGTGAAGCTGGGTGAAGTGCCTTTGCCGTTTGAACACGCGAACGATAGACTTGTGATCCGCCTGCCACAAATGACGACCAGTAATACTTCGTTAGAATTGGAAATCAGTTATCAAGGCATCCCTAAGTCAGGCTTGCATATTAGTAAGAATAAATACGGTGATCGCGTATTTTTTGCCGACAATTGGCCTGATCAGGGGCGTCAGTGGTTGCCCACCATCGATCATCCAAGTGATAAAGCTGCGGTAGAGTTCTTGATCACCGCGCCCGCGCATTATGCGGTGGTGGCGAATGGCCTCAAGGTCGAGGAAAGCAGCTTGGATGGCGATAGAAAATTGACGCATTGGCGTGAAGATGTACCCATTGCAGTCAAAGTCATGGTGATCGGCGTCGCGCGTTTTGCGATGCAAGAGAGCGCCAGATTGAATGATATTGCGATTACGAGTTGGGTCTTTCCTCAGAATCGATTAGAAGGATTTCATGATTATGCGGTAGCGGTGAAGGCGCTCGATTATTTTCAAAAAAATGTAGGTCCTTACCCTTATAAGAAGCTGGCCAACGTACAGTCAAAAACGCGTTTTGGCGGACTTGAAAATGCGAATACGATTTTTTATTTCGAAAATTCTGTCACCGGAAAAGGTGAACAAGAAGCCTTGCTTGCGCATGAAATCGCGCATCAATGGTTTGGCAACTCGACCACGGAAAACGATTGGCATCATGTGTGGTTGAGCGAGGGTTTCGCGACCTACTTTACGAATCTGTATATTGAACACACCTATGGCCGCGAGCGGTTTGTGAAACAAATGCTGTCCGATCGAGAAAAAATTGTTCGCTTCCATCAGCGAGTGACACGACCGATTGTGGATACAGAAATACGGGATCCTAAACAAGTGTTGAGCCCCAATACTTATGAAAAAGCGGCTTGGGTTTTGCATATGTTGCGCCAAGAGGTCGGTGATGAAGTGTTCTGGAATGGGATACGCCAATATTACGCAAAATTCGCCGGTAAGAATGTCATGAGTGCAGATTTTCAGGCGGCGATGGAGCTGGCATCAGGTCGAAATTTATCCGCTTTTTTTCAGCAGTGGTTGTTTCAGATTGGCTATCCAAAACTAGATGTGCAATGGCATTTTAATTCCTCCAAAAAGGAAGTCGAAGTGCGTGTAAGCCAAGTGCAAGAATCAGCCTTTTTTGAATTTCCTTTAGATCTGGCGATTCAAACTGGTGATGGACGCATACAGTTGCAAACGGTGCGCATACATCAAAAGAATCAGATGTTAACTTTTCCCGTGGCTGGTACGCCCAAACTGTTCAGCGTCGATCCTATGGTGCGCTTGTTGATGGAAGCGAAGCTAACGCAGAAGTAAGTTGTTGATTGCTTATTGGGCAAA
>CAYXJI010000370.1:0-3790 GCA_964465175.1 uncultured Burkholderiaceae bacterium
TTTGCTTAAAGGCTCAGATTGACGTCTATCATGGCGAGCAAAGGCAACTGAGTGAATTCAAATTAGTCTCCATGGACATGGACTCCACCCTAATCACAATAGAATGCATAGACGAAATCGCCGACATGCAGGGTCTCAAACCACAAGTCGCCGAAATCACCGAAGCGGCCATGCGTGGTGAAATCGAATTTCAAGAGAGCTTAATTCGTCGTGTTGGCCTACTCAAGGGATTAGAAGCATCTGCCCTACAACGCGTCTACGATCAACGTTTGCAATTGTCCTTAGGCGCAGAAAATATGCTCCAACACATGCAGCAAGCGGGCTTAAAAACTTTATTGGTCTCAGGTGGTTTCACCTTCTTCACCGACCGCATGCGATCACGTTTAAACCTCGACTATACGCATGCCAATGTACTCGAAATCATCGATGACAAACTCACAGGCAAAGTCATAGGTACCATCGTTGATGCTGATGAAAAAAAACGTACCGTAGAAAAAATTTGCGCGGCGCTAGGCATCAGCTCGCAACAAGCCATCGTCATGGGTGACGGTGCTAATGATTTAAAGATGATGGGGATTGCTGGCCTATCGGTAGCGTTCCGCGCTAAGCCTGTGGTGCGAACGCAAGCCAATGTGGCTTTAAATTTTGTTGGTTTGGATGGAGTGTTGAATTTGTTTTGAGTTGACAAATCGCTCTAAAAAAAACCGGGCAAGCTAAAATCGCCCGGCGTGAATCCCATTTAGGGTGGGAGAGAAATCGTTGGAAACCCATACTCATCCCAGCCGCCTTGAAGAGGAAGGAGCGTTACAAAGCAGCGGGAGGCTCGATGGGCTGGCGGCGCGGGTTTCACCCGCCCTACAAAATTAGTTCCTCAACTGAATGGCAATCAAGACTTAATACGAAACACCACATCCACATTCTGTTTAAACTTCAACCAAGTGGGTATGTAAAAATCTTTTGTCGTGGGCTTATGTTGAGATGTCTGCTCTTCTCGTTTAAGTGCGCCGTCAAGGCCGAGCAAGGTGCTGATACTTTTCAAAGGGGATTGCGATACCGCACTGACCGTCCCTACTCGCACAGACAATCCCTGCGCCATACGCTTGGCATTATCCTTGGCGTTTGCCGTTGCCATGTTCACCAAGTCATTTTGAATTCTGTCCATATCGCTACGTCCAAAATTGACTGAAAAATTCCCGACAAAGGGCTTTGCTAAAAGCCCACCGATAACCATGTTCCATTTTTGCATATCGCGAATCACGATATGAAAATTACGTAGAAGGCGAAACTTCTTAGGTGCATCCGGCGGTTCTGCATACTCGACATCGCTCACGAAACGCTTAATGTCCGCCGCCTCAATATCCTCAGAACTCAGCCCCTGCTCCACCAAAAACGCGACCACTTCTGCCGAAGCTTTTTCCATCATGCTAAAGGTCAACTCAGGATCAGCGCTGAGCTCAGTCAATTCAAAATCAATTTCACCAAGATCGGGGCGTAAACTGAGTGTTGCTTCGCCAGTTGCATGGATAAAGGGATAATTAGGTAAGGATGAAGCGATGAGCGAACTACTCAGCATCAAGCTCATCAAGACACCAAGACCTTTTGATATTATCTTCACAAAATATTCCTATCACAAATAAATTTCAACGCTACCGGACATTCCTTACTAAAGAATATCCGGCGAGTTAAATAATTAGTTAATCTAACATCCAAACATATTGCATTTGCGTGGTCGTTGCTTGTGGTTTGCCTTTAATCATTCCAGGACTAACTGTGCATTTTCCTGATAGCAGTTGATTCCTAACGGCATCATCAAGTAATTCATGGCCGCTAGATTTTAGGACACTGACTTTTTCGATACGTCCTTTTGCGGAGGTGACAATCGAGAGCGTCGTAACACCAGTTGCTTCTTTGCGCAATGCTTCGCGTGGGTACTCTGGCTTACATCCAGGTTTCTCAAAATCAATTCGCGCCTTCTTCACTACATCTTTGTTATTACCAGTCTTACTTTTTGACACCTTAGCGCCTGAGACCGCCTGCAATGCCTGATCAAGCTGCTCGATGTTTGCGGCGACCGAATCTGCCGCATCTGCATCGTACCCATTTTCATTTGAGATCGTGGCGACTTGATTTTGTGCGCTTGATCGACTGTATTGAGATACACTTGGAATTGCAGCATTCGCAGCGAATCCCAAACAAACAGTGGTGATACTTACTGCAGTCACCGCGGTTTTCCAATTAATACTTTGTACTTCTGGACGCATTAAACGTTTGATTCTAGACATAAGATTTCCTCCATGTGCCGCTTGGGCGAGTTGAGGGGTGGTGAATTGGAGTAGCTCCAATTCTTGTAAAGCAAGCGCCAGACGCCGCGGTTCGCCGAGCATGCTTGCAGCTAAATCATCCGCAATATTTTCTCTTTCATTGCGGATTTTTTTTGAAATCCACCAGACTGCTGGGTGGAAAAACAAAATCATTTCGATCAAATTTTGGATCAGATTCATCAGATAGTCGTAGCGACGGATGTGTGCTAATTCATGCGCCAAGAGTGCTTGTAAGTAGAAGGCGTCCATGCCTGTCACTAAAGTAGCTGGCACTAAGACCATGGGGCGCAACCAGCCTATTGTCAGCGGACTTTCTATATCTTGAACCACACGTAACAAGACACGTCCAGGCAAGGCAAATTGCTGCGCCAAGGCATCGAGCTGTGCTTGCCAATGCAGATTAACTTGCCCACGCTTGCCGTTGCCATAGCCCTGCAACCACCATAGTCCCAAACATAAACGCACACTCAACAGCGCGACCGCCAAGGCCCAACAAAAAACGATCCAGTGCAAATTATTTTGCACTATTACGCCTACTTGTAGGATGGGAGGACTCTCTTGCAAAGACATCGAGACTTGCGCTGCCTGCGATAAATTGGCATCGACGCTAGCATTGCGTTCAAAGCCTTGCACCAGTTTCCACAAGGGCAAGGCGATGCACAGCATTAAAGCGGCGCAGGCAACCGCATACCGTAATTGCGCCTTCGCTTTACGTGTCAAAAATAAGACGAATGCCAATATCAAAGCGATTACAAAGCCCTGCCAGACAAAATGCACGAGGCTCCAGCCTAGGGCTTGTACCAGCGCTTGGGTAAAAGATGAAAGTTCGCTATTCATTCTTCATCTCCGTGTAAGAATTTTTGTATTTCGGCGCGTTCTTCTTTACTCACATGGGTGCGCAAAGCTGCCAACACTAGGGCCTTCGCCGATCCTGAAAACGCCTTTTGTATCAAATCTTTGACAAGGTTCGTCTGCAAATCATCTTGCGCCTCGACGGTGGCATAGACATGCGCGCGCTGACTTTCGTCGCGACTTAAGAGGCCTTTACTGTGCATCACTTGCAACATGCGCAAAACAGAAGCGTAGGCCAATTCGGGGCGCTCTTTAACGCCTGCCTCATGTACTTGCTTGGCGCTCGCCGGCCCTAGCGTCCACAATAATTTAAAGATTTCCATCTCCGCCGCAGTGGGCTTAGGCGCGACATTTTTCTTACTAAGTTTGGTGGCAGCGTTATTCATGGTCGTCCTTAAGGCAAAGTCAGCTAGCAATCTAGATCAATATGTCTAGACTAAATTATCTAGATTATTTTGTCTAGATAATTTTGAGTTTGTTGTAATCATCACAGCGCCGTGAAATTTGATTTAAATTCAAAGACATTGCGCTAATTTAATTTGATTCCAAATCCTATAGCGCGCCCCTGTATGCCGCAGGATATAATTCTTTATTGCAGGCATTGCAGCGCCACTTTT
>CAYXJI010000371.1:0-3398 GCA_964465175.1 uncultured Burkholderiaceae bacterium
TGTCTTCTGTCTTTTTTAAACTCGCCATCATTTCTGGCGTACGTTTCAAAATCCAGACTGGCTTACCGCGCCATTCCGCCGTTGTCATTGTGCCTGGTTGCAAAGTGGAAATATCCACTTCCACTGGCGCACCCGCCGCTTTGGCGCGCTCGGACGGTTGAAAAGTGCTCACTAGCGCACCTGCCGTTGCCAAACCTGCCGCGCCACCTGCCGCACAGGTTGCAACGAGTAGACCGCGACGGCCTGGATCGACCTGCTTTTCGATACTCATACAAACCCCAATCTATCAAAAATCAAAACTTGACGAAGCACTTGGTTGAATAACCCTACACTTCTTACAACCTTAAATTATAAAGGAGCTGAGGGGTGATTTAAAGAAAAAGATGCTTTGTGGATCGAATTACCCGCTTTTTCCTCAGAAAACACCGATATGACCCAGAAATTTCGGGCAAAAGTGCTTATTTCTTCGCAAATAAGGTAGGCAATTACAACAATGCACTCACGGATTCTCAAGGATACACAAGAATTCACAATATACTCGCTGACGAAAAGCTTTTTGCCGATTATCATATTGCCTTTTTACCACATCTCTTAAAGCAAAAGCCGTGGGGCTTATTTGAGCGATAACGATAAATTACAAATCAATTACTGAGGGGAATTTTATGGGCATGATGCAAGAATTTAAAAGTTTTGCCGCGCAAGGCAATGTCATGGACTTGGCCGTGGGTGTCATCATCGGTGCCGCGTTTGGCAAGATCGTTGACTCTTTAGTGGGCGATATCGTGATGCCTGTCGTTGGTAAGATTTTTGGTGGTTTAGATTTTGCCAATTATTATTTGCCTTTAAACGGACAGGCAAGCGATCTAACTTTAGCAGAGGCTAAAAAAGCTGGTGCCGTTCTCGCCTATGGTAATTTTTTGACTATCGCACTGAACTTTATTATTCTGGCGTTTATCATTTTTCAAATGGTGCGCTTAGTCAATTTAATGAAGAAAAAAGATGCAGCAGAAGCCGCGGCCGCACCGACCGCACCAGCTCCGACACCAGAAGATGTGGTGTTGTTACGTGAAATTCGTGATGCATTGAGAAAATAAATTATCATCAAATAAACTGCAAAAAAATGCCACCGCACACATCGGTGGCATTTTTTTGTCATTGCTAACTTGAAACTTGTATCAACTCACACAGGATTATCAATATCCACAAATTGGTGGGCAATGCCAAACTCTTGCGCGATCAATTGCCCCAAAGTCTGCACGCCGTAGCGCTCACTCGCATGATGGCCGCAGGCGATATAAGCGACATCCGATTCACGTGCCAGGTGCACGGTTGGTTCGGAAATCTCACCACTGATATACACACTAGCGCCAACATCGATGGCTGCGCCCAACATATTTTGCGCCGCACCCGAACACCAAGCGATGGAGGCAACAACTTGCTCAGTATCACCGATCAAGAGTGCCTCACGCCCAAGTTGTGAGGAAATATGCGCCGCCAATTGACCGACATTCATCTTTTGTCCCGCAGCTAATTTACCCAGCCAAGCCAAATCATCTTCGCCAAAACGTCCCGTCACTTCAAATCCAAACAGCTTCGCCAATTGCGCATTATTTCCTAAAGTTGGATGTGAGTCTAAAGGCAAATGGTAGGCAAATAGAGAAATACCGTGGTCGATTAGGGTCTTCAAACGCTGAAATTTTTGTCCGACCACGCGCATATCCTCGCCGCGCCAGAAATAGCCGTGATGAACCAAGATCGCATCAGCCTCCAGCCGCACTGCCTCATCCAACAAGGCCTGACAAGCAGTAACCCCACTCACGATGCGCTTAATTTGATTGCGCCCTTCCACCTGAAGCCCATTTGGGCAATAATCACGGAAACGTGCGACTTGCAATTCTTGATCTAAAAATTGCGCAAGCGCTTTCCTCTCGACTGAATTTCTTAACATACCCACCTCATCATGCGTCGTTTATGGCTCTTATTTGCACAAACCGTCACTGTCGGTTTGGCCCTTTGGTTTATTGTAACCACCTTAAAGCCCAATTGGGTGCAGCAAGGCTTCGCGATCAATAAGAATCTGAGCCTAACTTCGTCCACCACCCTAATCGAAGCGCCCAGCGGTAAGCCGAGCACGCAAAACTCTTATCATTTAGCGGCGAAGCGCGCCATGTCCTCGGTGGTCAATATTAGCGCGACGCGTAGTTCGAATAATGGCAATCCACTGCTCAACGATCCTTTCTTCAAGCGCTTCTTCGGTGAGCAAGCCAAACCCCGATCAGAGCGCCCATCGAGTAGCGGCTCCGGCGTCATCATGAGTGCACAAGGACATATCCTAACGAATAATCACGTGATTCAAGGTGCGGGCGCGATTGAGGTCGCCTTAGCCGATGGCCGCCAAGCCACCGCGAAAGTGATAGGCACCGACCCCGACACCGATCTCGCCGTATTGCAAATTGATTTGAAGGATTTGCCAGCAATCACTTTAGGTCATTCCGAAGAAGCCAACGTCGGCGATGTCGTGCTGGCGATAGGCAATCCTTTTGGTGTGGGTCAAACCGTGACCATGGGAATTATTTCCGCATTGAGTCGCAATAGCGTCGGCATCAACACCTACGAGAATTTCATACAAACCGATGCCGCCGTCAATCCTGGCAACTCAGGCGGCGCACTGGTCGATGCCAACGGGAATTTGCTCGGCATTAATTCCGCTATCTATTCTCAAAATGGCGGTTCGCTTGGCATAGGTTTTGCCATTCCAGTATCGACCATCAAAATGGTGATGGAAGCCATCATCACCGACGGTCAAGTGGTACGTGGCTACCTAGGCATCAGCCCTGAGGACATCACCACCGAGATGGCCGAGAGTTTCAATATCGAGCAAACCAAGGGCTCTATCGTCGCGGCGGTGGTGCGTGGCGGCCCAGCCGACCAAGCTGGCGTGAAACCGGGCGATATCTGTGTCGCGATTGATGGCAAAGCATTTCAAAATAGCCGTGAAATGATGAATCAAATCGCCCAGCTCAAACCAAATTCAAAAGCCAAGCTCAAAGTGGTACGTCAAACCAAGGAAGTACTACTTGAAATCACCGTCGGCAAGCGTCCACCATTTAAGCCTGAGGACTAAGATGCATATCGCCGAACTCAGCCGTTTTCTGTTTGAATTATCAGAGAACAATAATCGCTCTTGGTTTGTCATGAACAAACCACGTTACGATATTTTGCGGGCAGAATTTTTGCAGATGGTGACGCGCCTGATACAAGAACTCAGCAAATTCGATCCTGAAATTGCGCAGTGCGATCCCAAGAAAGCCCTCTTCAGAATCAATCGCGACGTGCGTTTTGGTAAAGACAAATCGCCTTACAAAACCTACTTTTCTGCGTCGATATTACCGAGCGGC
>CAYXJI010000371.1:3408-3785 GCA_964465175.1 uncultured Burkholderiaceae bacterium
GTGGACCTGCGTATTATTTTCAAATCAGCCAAGATAATCGCCTCTTATTTGCTGTAGGCGAATATACGCCACCGTCGGACAGGCTCAAGCATATCCGCCAGCATATATCGGAAGACGAAAGTGGTTTCAAAAAACTACTGAAGAATAAAGCTATGAAGGATGGCTTCGGCGAATTGCAAGAAGAAGGAAAACTCATCCGCCCACCCAAAGGCTACGACCCTGAGCATCCATTAGTCGAATATCTAAAACTCAAAAGCATAATGCTGTGGACTGAGTGTCAGCTAGATGACCTGCTGTACGAAGACGTGCACAAGAAATTACTCAACGGGTTTAAAACTGCGCTGCCTTTAGTCACTTGGCTACGTGCTGCGAAGTTT
>CAYXJI010000372.1:0-3178 GCA_964465175.1 uncultured Burkholderiaceae bacterium
CCATGCGCGCTGCCTCCTCTGCCAACGCCAAGGATTTCCCACCAAATTCACTCGCATCAAGATGGCAATGGCTGTCTATCCACATATGTTATTACCTCTCGTGTATCGAAGCGTCTATGCTCAAATTTTTATTTAAATACTATTAGCAGACCTCTGCACAAGCGTAGCGAGGGGCCAAAGTTTGAATCAAGAAGCGGATCTGCCCTAGGACAAAGCGAGCATCGCAGATTCAAAATTCGGTCGCGCAGTAGCTTGTACAGAGGTCTCATTCGGATGATAGCAGAATGCTGTGCTAGCCGATGCGAAGCACAGTAATGTCCTGACCGAAACTAGTCACATCCAGTGCTTTTCATCCGTTCGCAAGATGTTAAGCTAGTCAGCATTCCCATTGACAGAAATTTTTATCACTTCCAAATACTTAGAGGAAAATATGCTAGAACTGCGCCCCAGTTGTGAACATTGCGACAAAGACCTGCCGCCCGATGTGACAGACGCAATGATCTGCAGCTTTGAATGCACATTCTGTCTCGATTGTGTCGAATCCGTTTTGCAAGGCGTTTGTCCGAATTGTGGCGGAAACTTTGTGAACCGGCCAATTCGCCCAAAGTCACAAGGGCGTAATCATAATGATTTAGTGCATTATCCTGCAAAAACCTCTCGCTTTTTTAGACCTGTCGATGTAGTCCAACACGCACAAACGCTAGCCGCCGAGAATTCATCCCATCGCTACGCTCACGATAGCAAGATATGACCAAACAGATCGTTTATTTTGTGGTCTTACCGGACACCTTGTTGATCGACCTGGCCGGGCCAGCGGATGCTTTTCTGTTCGCCAACCGCCGGCTTAGTGATGCGCAGTTTGAATTGCGCTATATCAGCCCCAACCCCAGCGTGCAGACTTCTATCGGTCTTGCGCTTAGCACGCTTGCGCCGCTCCCAGACGTTATCGAAGACCAAGCGCTGTTGGTCATTCCCGGTATTCGCGGTGACGACTTCGATCACACCACGCAGGCCGCGCGCGAAGTCATAGACTGGTTGCAGCAAAACACCAGAGCAAGTCACCGTATTGCTTGCGTCTGTGCTGGCGCACTGGTCGCAGCTCGTGCAGGTCTGCTCAAAAATAAGCATGCCACGACCCACCATAGTCACTGCAGCGATCTGGCAAAAATTGATGCCAGCATACAGGTCGAAGACAATCGAATTTTCGTTGAAGACGGCAATATCTTAACCAGTGCGGGCGTCACCGCTGGCATCGATTTAAGTTTGCATCTCATTGCACAAATCTGTTCCCCCCTCGTCGCAATGGAAGTTGCGCGAGCGATGGTGGTTTACTTTAGGCGTAGTGGCAATGATGCGCAACTATCGCCTTGGTTAGCGCATCGAAATCATCTACACCCAACCGTCCACAAAATACAAGATTTAATCAGTAAAAATCCCGCCCATCCTTGGCATTTAGAGGAGCTCGCTGAACATGCATGTACCAGTAGTCGCCATTTAACGCGACTTTTTAAATTGCATACGCAAACCTCAGTGCACGATTATTTAACTAGCTTACGTCTCAGTTTGGCCGATCAATTTTTAAGCCAAACTAACTGGTCAATAGAACGTATTTCACAAGCCGCTGGCTTTGGTTCCGCACGTCAATTTCGACGCAGTTGGCAAACGGTGTATCAAATGCCGCCCTCCACCTATCAACAACAAACATAAAGGCGCAAGCATCATGCCAAGCAAACACATTAGCGCCCTACTTCTGATCGACGTACAAAAAGCCTTTGACGATCCCTATTGGGGAGCACGCAATAATCCACAAGCAGAACAGAATATCGCTCAGCTACTGTCTCATTGGCGCCAACAACACCTGCCCGTGATACACATTCGTCACTTCTCGGTAGAGCCCAATTCCACACTGCGTCAGGATAGACCTGGCTCAGCGTACAAAGTAGAGGCGCTACCGATCGAAGGTGAAATCGAATTTACCAAATCAGTCAATAGCGCCTTTATCGGCACAGATCTAGAAGCCTATCTACGCCAGCAACAAATCGACCGTCTAGTCATCGTTGGCATCAGTACCGATCATTGCGTCTCGACCACGTCGCGCATGGCGGGCAATTTAGGTTTCACAAACTATGTAGTCAGCGATGCTTGTGCCACCTTTGATCGACAAACAAGTGACGGAAGAAGGTTTCTCGCAGAAGATATTCATCAAATTCATCTCGCCAGTTTGGACCGTGAATTTTGCACTGTGCGTACAAGCGCAGAAATTTTACAAATGCAGTGGGCCGAGTAACACTTAATACAGAAAGCACCTATGCAACACACGCATTTAAAGCCCAGCCATATGCTCACTGCCTTGATCGTCATTGTGCTGTGGGGAATGAATTTTGTGGTGATCAAAATCGGTCTCAAGGGCATGCCGCCCTTGCTACTTGCTGGCTTACGTTTTCTATTCGTAGCGTTTCCCGCCATCTTCTTTTTAGCGCGCCCTCAAGTGCCGATAAAATACTTTATTGCCTATGCCGCGACGATCAGTTTTGCACAATTTGCGTTTTTATTCTCCGCCATCGCAGTCGGCATGCCAGCCGGTCTCGCCTCGCTGGTCTTGCAGTCGCAGGCTTTTTTTACCATAGGCTTATCGGCACTCATCTTCGGCGACAGGCTGAGCATCAGCAATGTGCTAGGCATGTTGTTGGCCAGTCTGGGATTGGCTTTACTTGGCAGTGCTAGCATGGGCGAGGGTCTCAGCACAGGGAGTATCAGTTTGGTTGGATTTGTTTTGACCCTATTCGCTGCCTTGTCTTGGGCCTGCGGTAATGTCGTCAGTAAAAAATTGGGAAAAGTCGACATGCTCAATTTAGTGGCATGGAGCGCACTCTTGCCCATACTCCCATTTTTCGCCATGTCTTGTTTCATCGATGGCAGCGATGTGGTCATAAGCAGCCTGCGCAATATCAATCTCAGCTCGATACTGGCGATTCTTTATTTATCCGGCGCGGCGAGTTTAATTGGTTACACGCTATGGGGAAAACTTCTCACCAGCCTCCCCACCCAGGTAGTCGCACCGCTCACATTACTAGTGCCTGTGATCGGCCTATCGTCCGCATGGCTACTCTTAGACGAAGCGCTCAAACGCACACAAATTCTAGGCGCACTGGTGGTGATGGCGGGATTACTGCTAAAT
>CAYXJI010000372.1:3188-3405 GCA_964465175.1 uncultured Burkholderiaceae bacterium
TATTTGGTCACAAGTTAATAGGATGGAGTCGCAAGTCATTTTTCGGCCAAACCTAACAATCTACGTTCGTCTCTCTTGCGAATGAATACCGCGTCAGAAGTTGTGCTCGAACCACGGCTACCTCGGTCATTTTTATGACTGCTGGCGCTACAACAGCCAGCCAGAGATGACGATGCCTTACGACGCTCTGTCACCAGCGAAGAGAGCGAGACACAGG
>CAYXJI010000372.1:3442-3778 GCA_964465175.1 uncultured Burkholderiaceae bacterium
CGCTCTATCGGCAAAATAGAGCGCGTTTCGCAAGCTGAGGTCTTCTGGATCGAAGTGCAAGGTAATTCCATGCAATGACACATGGGCGCATGGCAGATTTTCTACCGCGCATCCCTGGCTTGCTTAGAAAAGCATCTAAACCCTAAGGAGTTTTTACGCATACATCGCAGCACCATCGCGCCAAAGATCAAATGGCGCGTATTCAGCTGAATGCCGATAACAACTTCACGATGCACCTAATGTGCGGTTGATCAGGCGTTCACTAACGATCGTTACATCGCGGCCGTTAAAGAGTTTCTACAGCAGCATTAAATTAAGCCCAGATTTTTCTTTAGG
>CAYXJI010000373.1:0-3757 GCA_964465175.1 uncultured Burkholderiaceae bacterium
TGGCTAATTTTTCGTTTTTGATCTTTTTCGAAATTCATTTCAATTAAATTTTTAAGCAAATTCATCTTTGAATTTGCGGAAACAAGTGGAAAACATCATGACTACACTCGTCATCGCTGAACACGATAATACTTCCTTGAAGGGAAGTACATTGAACACTGTTACTGCCGCTGCTAAATGCGGTGGTGACGTACACGTATTGGTTGCTGGTCACAATGCTGGTGCTGTAGCTCAAGCCGCAGCACAAATCGCTGGCGTTAGCAAAGTCTTGCACGTAGATGCAGCTTACTTCGCCGAAGGCTTGGCGGAAAACGTCGCGGAACAAGTCTTGACGATCGCTTCTGGCTACACCCACATCTTGGCACCAGCAACCGCCTACGGCAAAAACATTTTGCCACGCGTTGCAGCCAAACTCGACGTCGCGCAAATCTCAGAAATCACCAAAGTGGAATCTGCTGATACATTCGAACGTCCGATCTACGCTGGTAACGCTATCGCGACCGTGCAATCGACTGACTCCATTAAAGTGATCACAGTTCGTACAACGGGTTTCGATGCAGCTGCAACTGGTGGTTCTGCAGCAGTCGAATCTGTTGCTGCGGTAGCAGATAGCGGCAAGTCTGCATTCGTTTCTCGTGAAGTTGCGAAATCAGATCGTCCAGAATTGACAGCGGCGAAAGTCATCGTCTCTGGTGGTCGCGGTATGGGCTCAGCAGAAGCGTTCAAAGTACTTGAACCATTGGCAGACAAACTCGGTGCAGCAATGGGTGCCTCCCGTGCAGCTGTTGATGCTGGCTATGTACCGAACGATTGGCAAGTCGGTCAAACAGGTAAGATCGTTGCGCCAACTTTGTATATCGCGGTAGGTATCTCTGGCGCGATCCAACATTTGGCTGGGATGAAAGATTCCAAAACCATCGTAGCGATCAACAAAGATCCAGAAGCGCCGATTTTCTCAGTAGCAGATTACGGTATCGTCGGCGATTTGTTTGAAATCGTACCGCAATTAGTTGCTGAGTTAGCTTAAGTGCTAGTTTAAGAAAATGCTGTGAAAATCAGACAAGAAAATTCTTGAACCGCAGAGGCGCAGAGGGCGCAGAGAAATCAATGGCATTCTCTGCGCCCTCTGCGCCTCTGCGGCGAAAAATTGATTTCAATATTTGGAGATAGTATGAGCTACATAGCCCCTTTAAAAGACATGCTGTTTGTGATGAACGAACTGGCAGGTTTGAATGAAGTGAATGCCTTGCCTGGTTGCGAAGACGCGAGTGCGGAAACCGTAGAAGCGATTTTGGAAGAAAACGCGCGCTTCACGAGTGAGGTGATTGCGCCTTTGAACTGGGCTGGTGATCAAGAGCCAAGTTATTGGAAAGACGGCCAAGTCTTCACCACCACAGGTTTTAAAGAAGCCTTCAAGATGTTTGCTGAAGCAGGCTGGCAGGGAGTGCAGCACCCAACTGAGTTTGGCGGCCAAGGCTTGCCAAAACTGGTGGCAACGCCTTGTATCGAAATGCTGCACGCAGCGAATTTGTCTTTTGCCTTGTGCCCATTATTGAGCGATGGCGCGATCGAAGCCTTGCTGACTGCAGGTAGCGATGCCGATAAAGCGACTTACCTTGAGAATTTGGTGTCAGGTAAGTGGACAGGTACGATGAATTTGACTGAGCCACAGGCTGGTTCGGATTTGGCGATGGTGCGTACTCGTGCGGTGCCACAAGGTGATGGCACTTACAAAGTATTCGGTACCAAGATTTTCATCACTTACGGTGAGCACGATATGGCGGAAAATATCGTTCACTTAGTGTTGGCTCGTACACCAGATGCTCCAGAAGGCGTCAAAGGTATCTCACTCTTTATCGTACCGAAATTCTTGGTCAATGCGGATGGTAGTCTCGGTGCGCGCAACGATGCACATTGCGTGTCGATTGAACATAAACTGGGTATCAAAGCGAGTCCAACTTGTGTCTTGCAATTCGGCGATCACGGTGGCGCGATTGGTACTTTGGTGGGCGAAGAAAACCGAGGCTTGGAATACATGTTCATTATGATGAACGCCGCACGATTTGGTGTTGGTATGCAAGGTGTGGCTGTTGCTGAACGCGCCTATCAAAAAGCGGTTCAGTACGCGAAAGATCGCGTGCAGTCTCGTGACTTAGCTGGCTCACCAGGTCCAGTAAGCATCATTCATCATCCTGACGTGCGCCGCATGTTGATGTCTATGCGCGCACAGATTGAAGGTTCACGTGCTTTGGCGTATGTGGCTGCTGCGATGAGCGATAAGGCGCATCATCACGCAGATGCAGAAGTGCGCAAACAAAATCAGGCAGCGTATGAATTTTTAGTGCCGATCGTTAAAGGCTGGTCTACCGAGTTGTCGCTCGACGTCACGTCAACTGGCGTGCAAGTGCATGGTGGCATGGGCTTTATCGAAGAAACTGGCGCGGCACAGTACTATCGCGATGCGCAGATTTTGACGATTTATGAAGGTACTACGGCGATACAGGCAAATGATTTAGTGGGGCGCAAAACATCACGTGATGGTGGCGCAGTTGCCAAGCAGTTTATCGCACAAGTTCGTGCAGTAGAAGCTGAATTGAACGCAACAGGCGATGCCAATTTAAAGGCCATCGCAGCGCAATTAGCCATAGGTGCACGAGCGATGGAAGAGGTAGTTGAGTTCGTCGTGGCTAACTTCAAATCCGATATCAAAGCTGTGTTCGCAGGCAGCGTACCGTATTTGAAATTGGCGGGTGTTGTACTCGGTGGTTGGCAAATGGCACGCGCGGCTTTGATCGCGCAGGCGAAATTGCAATCAGGCGAGGGTGATGCGAGTTTCAATCAAGCGAAAGTCGCGACTGCGCGTTTCTTTGCTGATCACGTGTTGAGTGCTGCCCAAGGTTTGCGTTCTTCGATTGTGGATGGCAGTGCAGGTGTGTTGGCGTTGACGGAAGAGCAGTTTTAATAAGTAGACCTGAGCTAAGTTGTTCAATAAAAAAATGGCGCGAAGATTGAATCTCGCGCCATTTTTTTTAGCTAAATCGATTAGCCATATGCGCCGCCTGTGTACAACAAATCAAAGCCACGAGCCATGACAAATAGTAGGGAAATGGCACCGAGCCCGACGCTGAATACGAGCAGTATGGCTAGCGGCCAAGAGGAGGCACTTTTTTGCCCTGAGTCTTGATTAAATTGCGCATCCCAATGCTCATCCGACTTGAGACCTAATAACAAACACATCAAAATGCTGATCAAAAACGACAACATCCACGGTGCATAGGTCACAAAAGAATTCAGATTGAAGTAGAGCTTGGACAGTAAAATCGACAAGGGCAGACTGATCAAATGTAGCCAGGCAATATTGTCACGTTTGCCGTAGAGATAAAAGCGATGTGCTCCCAAGCTGCCAAAAAGCAGACAAATTAAGACGCTTAGTGTTTTGTTTTTATGGTTTTTTGTTGTCATTGTGATGTTTTGCATGCGTAATTGGAGCGTCTTATTTGTGATGCATTTAAGTGAGTCGTCATTCTAGCGGATTTGTTGCTTTGCGGGATGATGGCTTGACTGGCAGGCCAAGGGAATTCGCGAATGACTGAAATTCTATTATTCTGTCCGCTATTTGGAGATGAAATCCTCGCAAAAAACGAGTACAATACTCGGTTTTACAAAGTCACTAGTGAATAGTTCTTGCGAAGAAGCTGCTTTGCGGGCTATAATTTGCGGCTTTTTCCGTCCTTTGACAATTTTTTGGAAATATTAT
>CAYXJI010000374.1:0-3755 GCA_964465175.1 uncultured Burkholderiaceae bacterium
AAAAGGTAATTGGCTGTCGGGCCACACCCGACCTGTGAACGATGTGAATCTGCAAAAGTCAAAATGTGGAGTTTTTTGTTGAATACGCTAAATTTAGTCATCAAATTCCAAAATATGTAGGCCAACATTTTTAGCAAGCTGCAGTATTGGTTCAGCCTTCGCCCTGTCATTGAAGAAAAGAACATTAGTATCATCCCACGACGCAGCATAGATACAATCAAACTCTGGAAGCACAATGAATTGATTCGGTGAAAGATGCATGAGAATCTTAGATTTCTGCATATAAAACGGTTTGTCTAAAAAGCGTTTTAACACTAGTTTCGATTTCACTGACCATCTTCCACGACTTCGGACAGTGTAGACGTTGGTGTAGTCATATATGGCCGACCAATGAGCGAGAAATTTCTCGTCGCGGGCTTTTCTTTCAGGACCAGAAAAGCAATCAAATAGATGCCATTCACTTTCATCATGTAGCCAATGATCAAAAACTGAAACGGCAACTCTAGACATAGAATGCGGATCAACCTCTTTAACTTTTTTTAATTCAGGAAATTGCGCAAATATAGCTTTACTTAGATCAGGTGAAATGGACGGTAGGCGTTTATTCATGTTAGGTTTTATTAGTACGGACAGTTTCAAATTAACAGATCAATAAAAATAAAGCAACGATAACTGCCAGCGATAACTTTGACAGAGAACCAAGATATACTGCTTCGAAATTCCGATTTAACCCCACCCAAATGCCACCCCCAACAACCCACCACGCCCACTTCCAACCCCGCATCACCCTACAAACCCGACACCGAGGTGACGGCTTATTGGGCATGAAACCCACAGGCACATTCGGCCCGCGTGGCGGCAGTGTCACGGTAGTACAAATCGACTGGCTTTACACAACAGACATGGGTTTGAGCTGGACAACACCCGCGCCAACCACTTTATTAAACCGCCGACCACATGCCACCCATTTAATGGAAGACGCACAAGGCCAACCAGTCGTGCTGGTACGTGATCTTGGTGCGGAAGCGGATGCGCTGGACAAAGTGTGGGACTTGAATTTACAACCTGTACCCGCCAAAAGTTTGCAATGGCGTAGTGAGGATGCGGCCTTGCAATTTGGGCCGCTATGGAGTTTGCAGCAAGAGGATTTTTTTGCGGATTTTTGGGCAGAGGAATTGCCTCGTTTGCAGGCGCTCGGCTGGCGGGTTGTAGTGCGGCCGGGCTTTGCGCACGAGAGTGTGCCTGTGGATGCTTGGCATTTGATACTCGATCCTGCCAGTGGTGAAGTGATAGGCAAAGAAGTCGCCGCGCCTATGCGTGGTTATGCGCCGACTATCGTGCCTCTGGGTTTGCCGGCGCGTGAAGGTTCGTGGTTGTTGAGTCTAGGAGTAGAAATTGATGGGCAGATTGTGGATCTGGTGCCGATGCTGGCGAATCTTTTGAAACGTGACGCGCGCTGGTTGAGTGCAAAGCAGGTGGCGGCAATTGATGATTTGGACATCATACAATTGCGTGCGCCCGGTGGTAAACGCATTGATGCCATGGCCGCGCCCTTGAAAGCGATTGTCACCCACATGTTGGAGTTGCTGACGGATGAACAGCGCTTGCAAGACAAATTGGCGGGGCCTCTGCATTTGTCGGCTTGGGATGGCGATCGACTTGAAGCTTTACGTCAGTCTTTACTCGATAGTCAGGCTGAGCGGGCGGGTTTGCATGGTGGCTGGCAATTGCGAGGTGATTTGGGTTTGCGTGAACTGGCACAGCGCTTGCAAAAGGTCGGTGAATTAAAACCTGTCTTTGCGCCAGCGGGTTTGGGCATCACTTTGCGGCCTTACCAACTGCACGGTGTCGCATGGTTACAGTATCTGCGGGAACACCATCTTGCTGGCATTTTGGCGGACGATATGGGTTTGGGGAAAACAGCGCAGGCGCTTGCACACATTTTGATCGAGAAACAAGCAGGGCGCTTGGATAAACCTGCTTTGATTGTGTTGCCGACTTCGCTAGTATTTAACTGGCAAGCAGAAGCGCAGCGCATGGCACCGAGTTTGCGCGTGTTGGCACTACAGGGTACGCAACGTACCGAGAATTTTGCGCAGATGGCTGAGGTCGATATTGTATTAACGACCTATCCTTTGTTGTGGCGCGATTTGGCTGTTTTAGAACAGCAAACTTTTCATCTCCTCATTTTGGATGAGGCGCAAACCGTGAAGAATGCTTCCAGTCGCGGAGCTGACGCGGTGCGGCGTTTGCGTGCAAGGCATCGACTGTGTATTACAGGTACGCCACTGGAAAATAATCTTGGTGAACTGTGGACGCAGTTTGATTTTTTGATGCCAGGCTTTTTGGGTGATATGCGCAGCTTCACACGACTGTGGCGCAAACCTATCGAAGTCAATGGCGAAACGCTGCGTGCGCAATTATTGGCGCGGCGCGTGCGGCCCTTTATCTTACGACGACGTAAAGATGAAGTCGCGAGTGAGTTGCCCGCCAAGACCGAGGTGATTAAACGATTGCAATTGCAGGGACAGCAGCGTGAATTATATGAAAGCGTGCGTGTCGCAGCAGATGAACAAATCAGAAAAATCTTACAGCGCAAAGGATTTTCTGGTAGCCAGATTACGATACTCGATGCACTCTTAAAACTACGCCAGGTTTGCTGTGATCCTCATCTTTTAAAAGGTGCGAAAACACCCGAGACCATGGAGCGCGCAAAACTAGAAATACTCAGTGATATGTTGCCCAACTTGGTGGCCGAAGGGCGGCGCATTTTAGTCTTTTCGCAGTTCACCGAGATGCTGGATTTGATTGCAGTGCAGCTGGAGAAATTGGCTCTACCGTTTCTGAGCCTGACCGGAAAGACACCCGTAGCACAGCGTGGTGCGGTAGTAGCGCGGTTTCAAAATCAAGCTGACGACAATGCGCCGCCTATCATGTTGATCAGTTTGAAAGCTGGCGGCGTAGGATTAAATTTAACGGCTGCCGATACCGTGATCCACATGGACCCATGGTGGAATCCCGCAGTCGAAGAGCAAGCCACGTCACGCGCGCACCGTATCGGTCAGGATAAGAATGTGTTCGTGTATAAACTGGTAGTCGAGGGCAGCATAGAAGAGCGCATATTAGGATTGCAAGAGCGTAAAGCGGCGTTGGCAGAAGGTGTGCTTGGCAGCGACGCGGCGTTTTCGGCGAAGTTTAGTGTTGATGATTTGCAAGCTTTGTTGCAGCCTTTGGGCTTGTAAGGGATGATTGATTTTTGCTTGACATGAGAGTGTGTAGGGCGGGTGCTACCCGCGCTGTCAATTCATTTCAACGATTGATCGTTCAAATATTTTTTTCTCGATTTGAATTAACTTCGCGGCATCTTGAAAATTCTGGCTGGTTTTTTTTGATCGTATTTGTTTTTGTGATTGATCTGAGGTCTGTAGGTCGGGGGTGGCCCGACAGCTTTTACCTTTTTTGCGTCGCCAAAAAAACTAATTGGCCGCCGGGCCACCCCCGGCCAGAGAATGTAGTTGAAACACAAAAAGTAATAAGAATCTAAGTGAGTCAAAGCACAAACTTGATGTAGTACAAAAGGCGACTAGATAAAACAAATACAATCAACAAAACGCCAAACAGAATTCAAACCAAAACGCTATAAAAACTGGAGACACCATGAACTACCAAGATTTTTATCAAGCCTCAATTCAAGACCCAGCTAGCGTCTGGGATCAACAAGCCCAACTCATCAGTTGGCACAAACCCTATACACA
>CAYXJI010000375.1:0-3745 GCA_964465175.1 uncultured Burkholderiaceae bacterium
CAAGCACTGTCTTCGTCGGCACGCCTAGCTGGGACAATTTTGCGTAAGTCCTATTATTAATATTCTCCAGATCGACTAGCCCTCTAGTAGGCTGCTCCGTCGATAAAGTCACAGAAGAAAAACTATTTATGCCGCACTGCAATAATTTAGCCTTATTGGCGTTATACTTGCAACAGACTTCCCAATTACTCGGCTTCATAAAAGCCAGGCAATTTTGCAGCAATTCCGTCAACAACTTGGAACATGCCCATGCTTTATCAACTTCATGAATTAAACCGATCCTTTTTAACGCCATTGACCCAATGGGCAGAAGCGTCTTCAAAGATGTTTGCCAATCCTATTTCACCATTGGCTTACACCCCTTATTCACAAAGAATCGCGGCCGGCTATGAATTGATTTACCGCTTGGGCAAAGACTACGAAAAGCCAGAATTTAATATTGATCAGACACAAATTGGCGAGCAAAGCGTTGCCATTGTTGAAGAAAATACGCTGCTAAAGCCTTTTTGCAAATTAATCAATTTTAAGAAAAGTGCAGTAACGAGCAAACTTGAGACCAAAATCAAGCAACAACGCAAAGTTTTAATTGTTGCGCCACTGTCTGGTCACCACGCGACACTTTTACGTGACACGGTGAAAAGCCTATTGCCCCACTATGATGTGTATATTACCGATTGGATCGATGCTCGCATGGTGCCTTTATCAGCCGGCCCTTTCCATTTGCACGACTACATCTACTACGTGCAAGAATTCATTCGTCATTTAGGCTCCGATCTCCATGTGATCTCAGTCTGCCAGCCAACGGTGCCAGTATTGGCCGCGATAGCCTTGATGGCGAGCGACAACGACCCCGCGCTGCCAAAAACCATGACCATGATGGGCGGCCCCATCGATGCAACCAAATCCCCCACTCAAGTCAATACTTTAGCCACCGAAAAGAAATACTCCTGGTTTGAGAATTCGGTCATCTACAATGTACCGGCCAATTATCCCGGTTTCGGACGTAAAGTGTATCCAGGCTTTTTGCAGCACACCGGTTTCGTTGCAATGAATCCCGATCGTCATGCCCAAAGTCACTGGGATTTTTACCAACATCTGGTACAAGGTGACGACGAATCCGCCGAGCAACATCGAAAATTCTATAATGAATATAATGCCGTGCTCGACCTCCCTGCTGAGTACTATCTCGAAACCATCAAGACGGTATTCCAAGAATTCCGCTTACCAAGAGGCACTTGGGAAGTAGAAGGCAAACTAGTCAAACCGCAAGATATCAAAACAGTTGCCTTATTCACCGTAGAAGGTGAACTCGACGACATTTCTGGTGCAGGACAAACCCAAGCCGCACACGACTTGTGCAGCAATATTCCAGATTCAATGAAACAAGATTTTGTCGCGCCAGGCTGCGGTCATTACGGCATTTTCTCTGGACGTAAATGGCGCGAGCTTGTTTGCCCTAAAGTGATAGACTTTATCGAAAAACATGCCTAACACAGCGCCGTAAGCACGCCGCTGACTTGGCGTCACAAGCAATGAGAAAGCAGAAGACCCTCTTCGCTTTCTCATTTTGTCTTTTGGGCTAGCACACGCGGCGTTTACAAAAATTGGGGTAAAGTAAGCTATACTTCCCCACTTCCCGAATAGAACAAGCAAGTATTAAGACTAGAACAACAGGCGGCACCACATCCCTCACTTCTACTTTACTTGCAAAATGCCTATGAAAACAGCCAGACTCCTCAAAGTATTATTTGTGCTAAGTCTAATCGCAGGCAATAGCGTCGCCAATGATGAGCCTGTCGTCGACGCTCCCAATAAAACACTCACCGCACTCAAAGATTTGCGCGACAAGACGTCCGATTTGACCATCAATGCCATGAGCATGCTCGGCATCAAATATAAACGCGGTGGTAACTCAGCAGAAAATGGTTTGGATTGCAGTGGTTTTGTGCGCTTAGTTTTTAAAAACTCAACCGCGACAGAATTACCTAGAACCGCAAAAGAGATCAGCAACAAAGGCGACAAAGTAGAACCCAATGATCTACAGCCGGGTGACTTAGTGTTCTACAACACCCTGAAAAAAAGCTTCTCTCACGTTGGCATCTACCTCGGCGACAACAAATTCATCCACTCCCCTTCAGCAGGTGGCAGAGTCCGGATAGAAAGCATGAACGTGAGTTATTGGAAAAAACGCTTCAACGGCGCGCGCCGTATCAATGAAGACGAGGCAAAAAGCGAAGTGAAACCGAAATGAATAATAAGTAATTGCGCCAAGATTGCCTCGCCAATTTCAGCGCTCTTGAAACGCGCGAATTTTATCTTTTAATTCGACGATGACCGCATTTGCCGCACGCTCACCCGCCAAGATCGCCAGATTTCGTCCATTAAAATCATTGCCCTTCATGCCAGGCAAATCCGGCTGAATCACCACATCGGCATTCTTCAATTCAAAACGATTCAAACTCTGCCCCATGATCGTAAAAGTCTGCATTAACACTTCCAGCGAGCTAGACGAACTCTGCGCCTCAGGTGATGAAGAAATATTCACCGCAATCACAATATCCGCCCCCATTTCACGGGCAAAACGCACCGGCACTGGCGACACCAAGCCGCCATCCACATAATATCGGTCATTAATTTTTACCGGCTGAAACACACCCGGCACAGCAGAAGAAGCACGCACGGCCAAACCGGTATTCCCACGTTGAAAAAGAATAGGCAATCCGGTATTTAAATCGGTTGCCACCGCACCAAATGGCTTCTTCAATTTTTCGATGGAAGACTGATTCACCATGCGATTGACATAGCCTTGCAAAGCCTCTCCTTTGAGCACGCCACTACTTTTCGAAAAGAAAGGCAAAGACCAATCCGAGATCGTCGCCTCATCCATCTCCAGCGCCATTTTTTGCAGTGCATAGCCATTATTACCCGCCGCGTACATCGCCCCCACTACACTACCGGCACTAGTGCCGACCACGACATCGGGCACAATACCTTGCGCCTCAAGCACTTTAATCACCCCAATATGCGCAAAGCCACGCGCCGCGCCGCCACCGAGTGCTAAGCCGATGCGAACAGGACGTAAAGTTTTTTGAACCGGCGCCGTTGGCAAGTCAGGCTTGAGTACTACTTTTGTAGAGGGCGTCGTAGGCGAAGAAGTGGCGCAACCCGCCAAAATTATCACGCAAAGCGCAAAGACAAAAGACCTGCGTAAGCAAGAGGTAGACATGCAGACCATAATATTCTTAGTGGGAAAAGGTGGTTAATGATGGTCTCTGAGCTGAAACATCATCAGAAAAGGAAAGGGCTTTGCTACCGACGACTTAGCGCGTAAATGGAGACAATAAATTTCTACAGCAAACCGTTCCCACATGTTGTAACTTCGCTCAATGATCAATGGTAAGCACTAAATTATACCGTAGTCGAGTATCGGGGGCTAAGAATCGAATAAGTAGCTTGATGATCACCAACGACTGCACCAATTTCTTATAGCGCGCGTTCCCTTAAATGACAGCTTTATCGTCATTTACCTCGTAAGGACTGTGCCTTTGACTTTGACCTCGCGTTGCCCTTTTTTGACTGCTTACAACGCGCAGCCGTAAGCGACGTAGGAGCGCACTTTGCTTCACCTGACTAGGCTTTGCTGCCCGTCGAAGCCTCAATAATTCAACTTCGACTAGCACTAGCTTGGCGCACTCCTTGTCCCGAGTGCCAAACGAGATTCTTTGCACTGCTTGCACGGCGTGTG
>CAYXJI010000376.1:0-3726 GCA_964465175.1 uncultured Burkholderiaceae bacterium
AATGTGTGATGGAGGAAGTATGATTGCGCAAGAATTAGAAGTTAGTTTGCACATGGCCTTTGTGGAGGCACGGCAAGCTCGTTACGAGTTCATCACGGTTGAGCATTTGCTCTTGGCCTTGTTGGACAATCCATCTGCAGCCGAAGTCATGCGCGCCTGTGCGGTGAATATTGAAGACTTGCGTAAGACCTTGTCGAATTTTATTTCCGACAATACGCCTACCGTGCAAGGCACAGGCGAAGTTGATACGCAACCGACTCTCGGTTTTCAACGCGTGATTCAACGTGCGATCATGCACGTGCAATCCGCATCGAATGGTAAGAAAGAAGTCACAGGTGCGAATGTGTTGGTCGCGATTTTCGGTGAAAAAGATTCCCATGCCGTGTACTACCTGCATCAACAAGGTGTGACGCGTTTAGACGTGGTGAATTTTATTTCGCATGGTGTGCGCAAAGACAATCACAATGAACCGCAAAAATCACCAGAGGGCGCAGAAGACGCGCAAGCTGACGCGCAAGCCAAAGAAAATCCTCTCGAGCAATTCACACAAAATTTGAACAAGGCTGCTGCAGAGGGCAAGATTGATCCTTTGATCGGGCGTGACAGCGAAGTTGAACGCGTAATCCAAATTCTGTGCCGTCGCCGTAAAAATAATCCCTTGCTGGTAGGCGAGGCGGGCGTAGGTAAAACCGCGATTGCCGAAGGCTTGGCGTGGCGTATTACCCAAAATGATGTGCCAGATATCTTGAGCCAAGCGGTTGTATATTCGCTCGACATGGGTGCGTTGCTTGCTGGTACTAAATATCGCGGCGACTTTGAGCTGCGCTTAAAAGGTGTTTTGAAACAATTAAAAGACACCCCAGACGCGATTCTTTTTATCGATGAAATCCACACCATCATCGGTGCCGGTTCGGCCTCCGGTGGCACCATGGATGCCTCGAACCTGTTGAAACCGGCGCTCTCAAACGGTCAGTTGAAATGCATAGGCGCGACCACGTATACCGAATACCGTGGCGTGTTTGAAAAAGACCACGCGCTGGCACGTCGATTCCAAAAAGTCGATGTGAATGAACCAACGGTAGAGCAAACCGTACAGATTTTGCGCGGCTTGAAATCCAAATTTGAAGAACATCATAACGTCAAGTATTCAGCCGCCGCTTTAACCACGGCGGCGGAGTTGTCCGCACGTTTCTTGAATGATCGACATTTGCCGGATAAGGCGATTGATGTGATCGACGAGGCGGGTGCGGCGCAACGCATTTTGCCTAAGTCTAAGCAAAAGAAAACCATAGGTAAGGCCGATATCGAAGATATTATTGCTAAGATTGCCCGTATCCCACCGCAAACTGTGAACCAAGATGATCGCAGTAAATTGCAAACCATTGATCGCGATTTGAAAAATGTGGTGTTCGGTCAAGATCCTGCGATCGAAGCCTTGGCGGCGGCGATTAAGATGTCGCGTGCTGGCTTGGGTAAAACCGATAGACCGATTGGCTCTTTCTTGTTTTCAGGCCCAACTGGTGTCGGCAAAACCGAGGTGGCAAAGCAGCTTGCTTTCACCTTAGGCATTGAATTGATACGCTTCGATATGTCGGAATACATGGAGCGTCACGCGGTCAGTCGTTTGATTGGCGCGCCACCGGGATATGTGGGCTTTGATCAAGGTGGTTTGTTGACTGAGGCGATTACAAAAAAGCCGCATGCTGTTTTGTTGCTGGATGAGATTGAAAAAGCCCATCCTGACGTATTTAATATCTTGTTGCAAGTCATGGATCATGGCACGCTCACGGATAATAATGGACGCAAGGCGGATTTTCGTAATGTGATCATTATCATGACGACCAATGCGGGCGCAGAGAGTTTGCAAAAAGCCTCAATCGGCTTTAGCAATAACAAACAAGCTGGCGATGAAATGGCAGATATTAAGCGTATGTTTACGCCGGAATTCCGCAATCGTTTAGATTCCATTATCAGTTTCCGTTCCTTGGACGAAGAAATTATCCTGCGTGTCGTGGATAAATTCCTGATGCAATTAGAAGAGCAATTGCATGAGAAAAAAGTCGAAGCAACATTTAGCGAAGGCTTACGCAAGTTCTTGGCGAAAAAAGGCTTTGATCCATTGATGGGCGCCCGCCCTATGGCGCGTTTGATTCAAGACATGATACGTAAAGCCTTGGCTGATGAACTTTTGTTTGGTCGCTTGGTGAGTGGCGGTCGCGTCATTGTTGAATTGGATGACAAAGATCAAGTTAAGTTGGAGTTTTCAGAAGGTGATGTACCACCGCCGGTTGCTTCGCAAGAAGTGGTAGAGGTCGAGTAAAGTCCGCCTCATTAAAAGCCAAAGAACGAAACCCAGGCCATGGCCTGGGTTTTTTTTCGTCAACAGTTTCGCAAGTGAATTTGAAGAAGATTGAAACTTGTGTTGAAAATGAAAATTTTCTTACATGCGATTTCAATAAAAGTGGTCTGCCAACGCTTCCTCAAGTATACTTAGCCACCATTTTCTGAACGCTTAGCTCTCAAGGCCGGACTCGTTAGAAAGCCACGGTAGGCTTTATAAATTAAAAGGATGTATAAAACATGAAAAAACGCCTCAATCTTACTAGTTACATCATTTTCGGACTGATACTCGGGATCGTTGTTGGCTATTTTGTTCACGCAAATACAGCGAAACCGGGTGACTTTGCCGATGCAATGTCCTTGATTACGACCATGTTTTTGCGCCTGATTAAAATGATTATCGCGCCACTAGTTTTTTCTACGCTGGTGGTTGGTATTGCCAAAATGGGCGATGTGAATGAAGTAGGCCGGGTTGGTGGGAAAGCCTTGGGCTGGTTCATTATCGCATCGCTGATTTCTTTGACGCTAGGTTTGATTATGGTGAACATTTTCAGACCAGGCGATGCGATGCACGCCATGTTGCCAGCGGCGGATGCGGTGTCGGGTATCACCACGACTAATTTGAGTATGAAAGAGTTCATTACGCATCTGGTGCCATCTTCTATCGTCGATGGCATGGCGAAGAATGAAATTCTACAAATTGTGGTGTTCTCCATTTTCTTCGGCACAGCGGCAGCGGCGGTTGGAGATCGTAGTAAAGTTTTGATCGAAGCGGTCGATGGTGTCGCGCATATCATGTTGAAATTGACTGGTTATGTCATGAATTTCGCACCTGTCGCCGTGTTTGCTGCGGTATCTGGCGTGGTCGCTAAGAGCGGACTTGCTGTACTTGGTACCTACGGTGTCTTTATGGCTGAGTTTTATTTCTCCATTTTGATTTTGTGGTTGGTATTGATTTTCATTGGCTACCTGTTTTTGAAGGGGCGCGTGGTCGGCCTTTTACGTGAATTGCGTTTGCCGACGATTTTGGCTTTCTCTACTGCCTCATCCGAGGCAGCATTTCCCAAAACGCTAGAAGGTCTGGAGCGCTTCGGTGTGAAAAACCGTATCGCTTCTTTCGTACTGCCTTTGGGGTATTCCTTCAATCTCGATGGCTCCATGATGTATTGCACCTTTGCGACGGTGTTTATCGCGCAGGCCTATGGCATAGAATTGTCGATTGGTACGCAAATCACCATGATGTTGATTTTGATGCTGACCTCCAAAGGCATGGCGGGCGTGCCGCGTGCGTCTTTAGTCGTGATCGCAGCGACTTTATCCCAATTTAATATCCCTGAAGCCGGTTTGTTGCTGTTGTTAGGTGTTGATCACTTCCTCGACATGGCG
>CAYXJI010000377.1:0-3718 GCA_964465175.1 uncultured Burkholderiaceae bacterium
CGGATGCGGTGAATTTGAAAGTCGCTGAGCAATATGTTGCGGCATTTGCGAATTGAGCTAAGACCCATAATTCCATCATCGTGCCAGCGAACATGAGTGACATGAGCGGCTTGATTGCAAGTGCTATGCACGTGGTGAAGGCGCAGAAGTAAATTCTTGGTTTGATTGGCGTCGTTCTTAAGTAGAATAGATTATTTGTTTTTAGAACCACCGTTTTCTTAGGGAACCGGTGGTTTTGTTTTTTTGCCACAAACTTAGATTAATGTTTCATTGTTAGGTAAATATTTTTATACTTTAAAATATAAATTATTTAAGTGGAGGCTGGGGATGAAAAAGCTCAACGAGGCACAAAATGGGCGAAGACAGTTTTTGTTGCGTACATTCTTTTCGGCCAATCTTCTGTCGAGCGCTGTGCTTGCCAAATCACCAGAATCAAACACTAGCGACGCAAGTAGCTTCATCGTAGATTCTATCAATCCAGCGAAGCTAGACTTGGTTTTGCCGCAAACACTGTCGAATCTCAGTGAGCTTAAAGCGCAGGTCACTGATTATTTAATGAGTGAAAAACTCGACGGCGTACGCGCCTATTGGAGTGGAAAACAACTCTACTTTCGCAGTGGGCGTCCAATCAAGGCGCCGACTTGGTTCACTGAAAAATTGCCGGATCATCCTATGGATGGTGAGCTATGGATGGGGCGCGCACAATTTGAGCGTTTATCCGGTGCAGTTCGACGCCAGCACGCGGATGATGCAGAATGGCGGCACATTCAGTATTGCCTATTTGAATTCCCTCAAGCTGACGGTAGTTTTCAGCAACGCATTCAGGCTTTAAAAAACATCGTTGAAAAATTGAATATTCCTTGGCTACAAGTGATCCCGCAGCAAGCCGTGCAGTCTGTAGCACAAGTCGAGCAAAAACTCCGGCAATTAAGTTTGCAAAAAGCCGAAGGCTTGGTATTGCATTTATCGAGTGCGGTATTCGAGTTTGGTCGCAGCGAGTTTGTCTATAAATTGAAACCACAACACGATGCCGAGGCCAAGGTTATTGGGATTCAAGCTGGAAAAGGAAAATACCAAGACCGAATGGGCGCATTGCTCCTCGAAACGCCGGATGGAAAACGTTTTAAATTAGGCACTGGTTTTGATGATGAACAGCGCAAACACCCGCCAGCAATAGGATCATGGGTCACCTATCGTTATCGCGACATCACTTCGAATGGCTTACCCAAATTTACTAGCTTTGTGCGGGAGTATCGATCTGAGTAATTGCGGTGTGATGGGTCATGCCATTCACTTTTTCAAGAACGCAAGTTTTAACCCAAATTTTCCATTAGGCGCACCTGCGGTGCTATTGGTGTGCATCCGTCATCATCACAAATCCTAATGGAAAATCTGGGTTTAATCGACGGTATATTTTTTCTTTAAACTCTCGATTAGACCTGAGGTTTTGATTTTTTCAAAGGCGAGGCGGATTTTTTTCACTAGCTCGGGGTCACTTTTCTTATTCACCGCGAAATAAAACTGAAATTCGTCATTCAGTACATACACGGCTTCCATCGCATCTTTAGGGTAGGGCAGTTGATTCATTTCGTAGTTGGCACCGCCCTTGGTGGCAAGGATGAGGTCAACTCGCTTGAAGAAAAGTTTTTTTACATTAGATGCCGTGGTGGGGGCTTCGTCGATGTGAGTGCGTGGAAAAAGTTGTTGGTTGACGACCCATTGCAAGCTTTGCGAATCGCGTACGATACTAATCCTGTACTTTTTTAAGTCTTCTTTTTCCTTGATTTGTATATCTTGACGCTCTTTGAGCTTGAAGACGAACAGTTTTCTTACTCCTATCGGACCTATCCATTCAAACAGCGCTTCACGTTCGGGCAAGCGAGTGGTCGTGTATAGCAGCGTATTGGTTTGAGTACTGGCAAGTTGAAAAGCACGACTCCAGCTAAAGACCGAATAATGTGCATCTATGCCTGCTTCTAGTAACAGTGCTTGCAGTAATTCGGTGGAATAACCCGTCAATTTTCCATCTTGCTCATAGTTATACGGTGGCCATTCTTGTGTATACACTTTGAGCGTTTGTGCAGGGGCGCAAAATGGGAGCGGCAAGCAAAGCAAGGCAAATAATGCTTGAGCTAGTAGCAAACAAGGTAGGCGCATGTTGCTCTCAATCGATGTGTGAAGGACGACTTTTGATGCTTGATGGTAATACTGTTTGCTATGACTTGCAAGAAATGTGCATTGTGCACGCAAAAATGCAACGAGGGACGCGTGTCCCTCGTTCTTTGCTAATTTTGGAATAGGTATTTTTAATTCGCCGCTTCTAGGAATTCTTGTTGTTCCAGCCAATCAGCTTCTAGACTTTCAAGTTCTTTCACGACGTAGGCTTGATCTAATAAGAGATTTTTGAGTTTCTCTTTATTCCCGTCATCATAGATGCCGCTCTCTTCCAATTGTTTGCTGTAATCAGCTTTCTTTTGGTTGAGTTTCGCCATTTGTTCTTCCAAACGCTTGATGCGCGTTTCTATTGGCTTGCGTAAGGCGGTAATGCGTTGGCGTTCTTCTGCGTCGCGGCGTTTGCGTTCTTTTTCATCAATGGGTGTGCTCGGTACTGGTTGTGCTTGTGGCAGTGCAGTGGCTTTTTCCTTGGTTTTTGTGGGTAAGGCAGCGGCGTTGGCGGCAGCGGCGGCTTGTTCTAATTTGGTCTTGTAGAGCCAGTCTTTGTAATCGTCGAGATCGCCATCGAATGGTAAGAGCTTACCATCTGCAACGATGATAAATTGATCAGTGGTGGCACGTAGTAAATGTCTATCATGCGAGACGACTACTAAGGTGCCTTCGAACTGTGCCAAGGCTTCGGTTAAGGCTTCGCGCGTTTCTAAGTCTAAGTGATTGGTTGGTTCATCGAGCAGTAAGAGGTTAGGACGTTGCCACACGATCATGGCTAATGCTAAGCGAGCTTTCTCACCACCTGAGAATGGCGCAATCGGGCTGGTGACCATGCTGCCGGGGAAATTAAATCCACCGAGGAAATTACGCAGTTCTTGTTCGCGTACATCGGGCGCGATATGCGCCAAATGCCATAATGGTGATTCGTCATGGCGTAACATCTCGACTTGATGCTGGGCGAAATAGCCTACCGATAAACCTTTACCGGTGGTGATCGTGCCAGTCAATGGCGGTAATTCGCCCATGATCGTTTTGATCAGCGTGGATTTACCCGCGCCATTAATCCCCAATAGACCGATGCGCTGGCCGATTTGTAGTGAAAATTTGACGTCGCCTACGATTTTCTTTTCGGTGAAGCTGTGATCGGTTTGCGACTCAATACGATAGCCGCAATCGACATCGTCCATCACCAACATAGGATTGGGGGCGCTGAGTGGTTCGCGGAATTCAAAAGAAAATTCAGCCGCAGCACGCAAGGGCGCCAATTCTTCCATTTTTTCCAAGGCTTTGATACGGCTTTGCGCCTGCTTGGCTTTGGATGCTTTGGCTGCAAAGCGATCAATAAAGGATTGCAAATGGGCGCGCTTACGTGTTTGCTTTTCTATCGAGCTTTGCGCCAAAATCAATTGTGCTGCACGCTGACGTTCAAATGCTGAGTAGTTGCCGGAGTAGCGCTTGAGCTTACGTTCATCAATGTGGACGACCACATTCACCACGCCATCTAAGAAATCTCTGTCATGCGAAATAATGATCAGCGTGCCAGCATAGCGCT
>CAYXJI010000378.1:0-3716 GCA_964465175.1 uncultured Burkholderiaceae bacterium
TTACGAGTCCTACTGCTGAGTCTACCTATTTTATTTGTTGGTTGTGCTGCACCTATCGTTAAGAAGGATATGAGTGCCTTTGCGAATGCAGCGCCCCGATCTATTTTGATCGTCCCGACCGTCAATAAATCTTTGGATGTCGATGCGCCAAACTATGTACTCAGCACATTGCCGATTCCCTTGGCTGAGCGAGGCTATTATGTGTTTCCGGTCAATACAACTAAGGTGGTGTTGGAACAAGAAGGTTTTTACGAAGGCGAACGTGTTCACCAACAGGCTCCCGAGTCTTTGGCACGTATGTTCGGTGCAGACTCTATTTTGTATGTCACGATTAACAAATGGGATGCAAAGTATGTCGTGCTTGCTACAACAGTCACGGTGAATTTTACCTACCGCATGGTGAGTAAAGATGGCGTGGAAATTTTCAATGAAACGAAGCAATTGGAATACACGCCTGACAATGCCAATACCGGTAATCCACTCGCTAACTTGTTAGTGGCTGCGATCAATGCGGCAATTACGCGTGCTGCACCAAATTATTTGCCATTGACCAGACAGGCAAATTATCAAGTGTTTTATATGGGACCAAATCCGTTGCCGTTGGGACCTTACTTGGCTTCTAAAAAATAGGTGCAAGATAGGCCGTTTGAGTGAACGGCCTATTGATGTTCGATATCGTCGAATATGGCTGACTTAGGCGCTAGTTGACGCGCAACTTGATCACCACTCGCTAATCTGAAGACGTTGTCTGACACCGTAAATTTGAAACTGCATCGCATCAAATACATCGTCAAAATCTTGTACTGATGTACTTAGCGTTGGCAGCGATAAATTGGCCTCATGAAAAAACTGCGACTTTTCTGACTCGCTCGTCCATGCGAGTTGCCACCAATCGAGTATGCGTGATCGTGCTTCGATCATCCGCGTTTTGCTTGGGACTCGATCACTTTTAGTGAGGTTTTCTTTTTCAGTTGAAGGCAATAGATTCCATTTGTCGTTGTTTGGCCAATATGCAAATGGAATGCAGTGATCAATATGAAGTGATTGTTTTAGCTTTGTATTACTCCACGCGCTGACTATCGTTTTTTTCTCGTCCATTAATTGAGAAACTTTTCGACGAATGGAATACGTTTCGTGCGTTTCATCTAGCCAGATAAGACCATAGTGATGTGTTTGGGCGGGGCGATGTGCCTCGCTTGATTAGGCATGATTGGTGAAAGTCACAGAGCCCTTATCGGCGGTAGTAATCTTATCCCTGATCTGTAAGTTACAACCCCTAATTGCGACCCATACATGAGCCGCCCAAATCAACTACACCAACATTGGCTGCTTTGATCCCAGTCACATCTATTGTCGTAATTGGAGAAACAGTACAGCCTTGGGAACGGGGCCTACTTCGCAATCACTACCTCAATTCTCTTCGCTCTAACGAAAGTGACATTCAGAACATAAAAATCCTAAGTTGCCGAAAAGGAATATCGGCAATGTCCCCTCATGCTAGCTATTTTAAATCTGAGCGGCCTACCACGTGGGAGGCAGATGAGTCACCGAATATGTAACGCTACACTGAAGAATATCTTACCGGCAATACATCATGTGATATTTGTGATGTCATTCTTGACATTATAAAAATCGTGATATATGATATCACTCATATCATATCATATTAATTGTGAGGCGATGTATGACTTTTTCTAAATTAGAAATGCAAGAAGAACTGCTTAGATTTTTGACTCTGTTTCAAAATGAGTCGGGTCATCTTCTTGGGTGGGAAATTGCTCGTTCTACCGACAGTTCGGCTATCAAAGAATCTCCGCTCTGGAATGCGGTTACCGAAATGTATGATTACGGCGTCAGCGGAATTCCGAACGGCCCGCTCGGCCCCGGAAGCATTATTAATGGTACACATGCGCGTGCCGAAATGTTTTTCCGCTCCATTGACACCTTGCCTATGAAGATTTATTTGGACGCTTGCGACAACGCACCTCCCCGACTTGCGATTTGTGCAGTTGAAAGTGCCGTTGCACGAATAGTGCTAGATGGCGGAGATCGCCATACCGACTATGGAACAGATGTGCATGGATTAGGAAAAGGGGATGGAGGTTACTTGACGCTTGCTGAGGTGGCTCTTCTCGCGAATATGGATGAACGCAGCGTGCGTAATGCCGCGAACCCGAAGCTGGCCGATCCGTTAAAGACGACACCTATTGGAAAGCGTTCACTAGTTGGCGTCGAGGAAGCCAATCGTTGGTTGCTTGGTCGTAAAGAGTTTGTTCCAACTCGCCGCAGTGAAACTTTTGTGAAGCATCGACCGCCTGAATGGAATGTTGAGATACCAGAGGACCTTCTGGAGCTAATTGAGCAAAAAGCAAAAGACTGCGGGATACCTTTTGCTATTTACTTTAAACAAGCTTTCTTAGATGCCGGAGAAAAGGCGATGAACGAAGGAATGCAAAAATGAAACGAACCTCACATGTGAACGTCCGTGCCCAACAGCGTGGTATTCCTCCTATCGTAGTCGACCTACTCCTTCGATTCGGCAAAATTGAACATGACCATGCGGGTGCGGAGATACTCTATTTCGACCGACGCTCAAAGAGACGGGTCGAAAGCTATGTCGGAGCGCTTTTTGGAAAATTGAGTGAACATCTCGACAGCTACGCCGTTGTGGCAAGCGGGCAGATCGTCACTGTTGGTGTGCGCTACAATAAAATTAATCATAATTAGTACACATGTATTGAAGTTACTTGGGTGATCCCATTAGTTTCTAGTTTGGTGTATACATTCACAGCGGCGATCGCGCAATGCCGCCTCGGGGCAAAACATGAGCAGCGTTTCTACAAGACAATTTGGTTTTATTAAGTGGTTTGGTGGGTTCAACAACAAAACAGGACGGGAGAATAATTTCGGTTTTGTCACCACCAATGACGGCACAGAATTTTACTTGCACCGCAACGATTGGGAGGGCACTACGCCCCCCGCTGTCTTGCAGCCAGTGACATTTCTTGCCGAGACTCAAAGAGGGCGCTTCTACTGTCGCCGCGCATCCCCGATTCACGGAAGCGGTCGCACCTTGCTCGAAATTTGTGAAGGCTTGCAAGTGCTTCCGGTGGCGTCTTCGATCTCATCATCTGATTCGAGAATTGGCTTTGCAGGCTTGCGCCGTGTATTGGCCAACGAACTGCATGTGGCGCTGGACGCATCGAGCAAAAGCGACATACAGGCACTGCTTATCTCGAGTATGGCTGCAGGCTCGCTGTTTCGTCTGGTTAGCAGTGGCGAAAATGCTGCAGCTGACTACGAATTGTTGCTTGACGCCGCAGGTGCATCTGTCACGGACGACGAGGCCTGGGATTACTTGCCGCCGCAATTGATCACCAAGTACGAGCCGCAAATTGCTGAACAACTTACCGCCCTGAAACCTGAGATCATGCGATCGAAGGTAAAGCCAGTTCTTGAGTCACTCCCAGTGCCACTGGTCATTACACTTCTCGCTCACCACGGTTTTGCTAACACAGAAGCTTTGAACTCAATGAGTCTTCGCATTGACCGTTACTTATGCGCAGTAATTCTGGGCAACGAACCGGTACCAGATTACTTAGTGCAACTGGCAGGCGACCCACGCGACTGGAATTGGTTGTGTGGTAATCCGATGCTGCAGGAGTTGCTCGATCGCCACCATTTTAAGAAAAGCCTGGCAGCGCGTGGTACTGAAT
>CAYXJI010000379.1:0-3713 GCA_964465175.1 uncultured Burkholderiaceae bacterium
TTTGGTTGATCCGATACGCGATCCAATTGAATTCCTACTGGTAGTTGCGATTTAATCGTGGCAACCTCGGTCTGTAAATTTTTGCCGAGCTCAATAATATTGCCGCCCTTCTCCATTGAGATACCGAGTCCAATGACTTCCTTACCATTGAAGCGCATCTTGTCTACAGGCGGATTTTTGTATTCGCGTTTTATGACCGCAAAATCCCCTAAGCGAAAGGTCGTACCGTTCGCCCGCAATTGCAAATTCTCTAGGTCTTTAACAGCCAATAAAGCACCCGAAATACGCACTTGCAAATTGCTCGCCGAAGTCGTCAAGATGCCCGTGCCTTCTATCGAATTTTGCGAATTAATTTGCGCCACAATGGATTCGAATGGCACACCTAATTGAGAGAACTTTTTCTGAGAAAATTCAATATTTATTTTCTCTTCCTGCACACCAAACAGCTCCACTTTAGCGACTTTAGGAATGCGTAGGAATTGCTGGCGCACGAAATCTGCGTATTCACGCATTTCTTCATAATTGAATCCATCGGCAGAAATTGCAAAAATCGATCCGTAGGTATCACCAAATTCATCATTGAAAAAAGGCCCAATCACGCCGGCAGGCAAGCTTCCCTTAATATCACCGATTTTTTTTCTCACCTGATACCAGGTCTGCGCAGTTTCTTTAGGCGGCGTTGATTCACGCAACTGCAAAATAATGAGGGTCTCACCCGGCTTGGAGTAGCTACGAATTTTATCGACGTAAGGCGCTTCTTGTAATTTTTTCTCTAGCTTGTCGGTGACCTGATCAGCCATTTGCAAAGCAGTAGCGCCAGGCCAAACAGCACGCACCACCATCGCGCGGAATGTAAAAGGAGGATCTTCATCCTGCCCCAATTTAGCAAAACTAAAAATACCACCCAACAGCAACGCCACCATTAAATAGCGAGTTAAGGGCATATGCTCCAAGGCCCAACGAGATAAATTAAATCCCGCAGACTTGTGCTCGGACTTCTCAGCTTGAGGATCAGTCGGCTTTTGATGCATAGACTCACTCATTTGACTACCTCGTTTGCATTTGCCGCAACCAGCGCTGCATCACTAGTTTGTGCACCCTTAGTCGCAGCTTCTACACCAAGAATTTTAACTTTCTGGCCGCTTTTCAACAGATTCACACCCGCAGTGACCACCATCTGTCCTGCATTCAAACCACTCGCAATCAATACATCTTCACCGGCAGTGCCACCCAAAGCGACAGGAACCAGCTTCACCATACCTGCATCGACCACCCACACCGAATGCGCATTCTTATCTTGCAGCAAAGCAGTCAAAGGCAAACGTATCATGGCTTGTGGATTTTTCATACCAAACGACACCATCGCAGTCATACCTAAGCGCACGTCTTTCGCCTCGGGCGACAGAGCTACTTTTGCTGTAAACGTACGCGTAACAGGATCAGCAATCGGCGACAGCTCGCGTAATTTTGCTGCGATGATTTGCCCCTGATTCGCCCACATACGCACTTTCACATCAGACATGCGACGTATGCCATTAATTTTATCCTCTGGGATACCGACCACCACATCCAACTCACCCATTTTTGCCACACGCACCACCGGCGTACCTGCCGCTACGACTTGTCCGACCTCGGCGTCAATGCCTGTGACCACACCATCAACATCGGCCACTAAACTAGCATAAGAAGCCTGATTTGTTTGATTCGACAAACCTGCTTTTGCCTGATCATAACTTGCCTGCGCTGCTTTGTAGGCGGTTTCTTTGGCATCTAAAACAGCCTGCGCCACAAAACTCTTATCGCGTAATTCTTGATAGCGCTTTAATTCGGCTTTGGCCAAATCACGATTACTCTCTGCTGCACTTAATCCAGCTTTCGCTTGCGCCTGCCCCAGCAACAAATCTTGCGGATCGAGCTGCATCAACACCTGCCCACGCTTGACCGTCGTACCCACATCCACTTTACGCGCAACGATTTTACCTGGCACACGAAAGCCCAAGCGTGACTCAATACGCGGACGCACTTCACCGGAGAATTCGGTGGCAATATCGCTCCCCTCCAGCACTGCCTGCACGGCACGCACAGGACGCACATCTTCAGTTTTTTCGATCTTTTTACTGCACGCAGTCATAGTCATCACCGCGGCTAAACCTAGCGCGGTCAGTAATTTGAGAAGAAGACGTGATTGACTTGAGGATTTCAAGTGCTGGGGAGAGTTCAATGAAGAATTTGACACGGGATTTTCCTTTACTATTCCGTCGCTATGCATATAGCGCAACGCTAAAGTACTGCACTTAGGGGAAATTTCTATAGTATTACTATTTAAGAAGACGATGCGATCATTTTTAAGCAAGTGACTGAGGCAAGCCCAAGTAATATGTTAAGTAGCTTGGAAACTCAATCTAAAATTCTAACCCGCTGCCGAATCAATTTTTTGTTGATTGCAAAAACATTTTAAACAAAAAACCTTACGCATTTAAATTACTGACTCGCGGGTAAGTAATTATAATGATGATTCTTTTAAAAGCCAATGACTTTCGAGTCATTTATTTTTAAATACCAATATGACAATCAATCACTACGAAAATTTTCCCGTCGCCTCTCTTCTGATTCCAGCGCATATGCGTCCGGCCGTGCGCACGATCTACGCCTTTGCTCGTAGTGCGGACGACATCGCCGATGAAGGCGATGCCAGCGACGCAGAACGCCTCGCCGATTTGGGTAGGTATGAACAGCAATTACAAATGATCGCCGCCGATGCGCGTAGTGAGATGCCTTTATTTCAAGAACTCGCCAAAGTCATCCATCGCCATCATTTACCGATCACTGCCTTCATGGATTTGTTATCAGCCTTCAAACAAGACGTACACACCAAACGCTATGCAGACTTTACTAGCCTACTTCACTACTGCCAGCGCTCTGCCAATCCAGTTGGTCGAATCATGTTGACTTTATTTAAAGCCGATACAGAAGAAAATCTAGCCCAGTCCGATCAAATTTGCACGGCCTTACAGCTAATTAATTTTTGGCAGGACGTTGCGATCGATTGGCACAAACAACGCATCTACTTGCCGGAAGAAGATTTATCGCGCTTTGGAATAACGGACAATGACATTTCACATGCCACAGAGATCGAGCGCGATCTCAGCGTGCTAGCGACATCCACTGCATGGCAGCAGTTGATGCAGTTTCAAGTGCAGCGTGCGCGCCAAATGATGTTAGAGGGCAGCCCGCTTTGCCGTCGCCTAACTGGCCGTTTTGGATTTGAATTGCGTCTGGTGGTGCAAGGCGGTTTGCGCATTTTAGAAAAAATTGATCAAGTGAATGGCGACATATTCAAGCACCGCCCACAAATTAAGAAAATCGATGCACCCTTACTAATGTGGCGCGCACTCAACATGTAAACCACTGCGATCACATCCACGCGTGTAAAATAGCCTACCAGTTCTATCATATGCACGTGCATGACATTATGCGAGCTCAACATTGACGACGACACAAGATCAGCGCAGCTAAATAACTAAGCGGTAGCTACATTTCGCTGGATCAGTTTGAACTAAGCCCCTACCAAAATAGAATTATGCCCAGCCTTGACCAAATCAATCATTATCGCGAAGTGCAAGATGCCGCGAAGTCAGCAATGGCACGCCTACCTGCACTCCTGAGCATCGAGGATAGCGAACTAAGCATAGCCGAGAAAGCCCATGCTTTAC
>CAYXJI010000380.1:0-3703 GCA_964465175.1 uncultured Burkholderiaceae bacterium
ATTTTGCGTAAGTCCTAAATGTCTAACTATGCGCTAGATGAGAATTAAAAAGGGATCGTTCTCGATCCCTTTTTTTGTCTAGGCTAAATCTCAAGTTATTTCGGCCATGAAGATTAGCGTGTAAAAGTGCTAAAAAGGCTATTTTATTTTTATTTTACTTATTGATGAATCGATTCCAGGATCGGTAAAGTTGTTGTTTTTCTGCACATTTCGTTAACTTATTTTACGATTGGAATGCATCTCTTTCACCAAATTAGAAAGAAAGTTGAGTGGAATTAAATTCTGCATTTTGATTAAAAATCGAAATAAAAAACTGAATTTTAGATGAGTGAAAAACAAGCAGGATTTTTTTAAGTTTTTATTTGGCATTTTAGCTATGTATTAACAACATATTTCGCCGATATTTTGAATTTAATTAATTTGATTTTGTAGTTAAATTGAAACTATTGAATTGACATGGCTAAGTGAAAATGTTTTCATCTCTCAGCGATTTTTTGTGCGAGTTGAATTGCCATTAGACGATACAAAATACCAAGTTTTATGAATCGGTATGTATTTAGATGGCCATTTAAATCAAATTAGACATCGTGCTGACAAAGTAAATGTATGTTCAAGGAAGTGCCGGGTTCGTACTCAAAGTCGAAACAACTTCCAAAAAAGCATGGGAACTTAAAACTAAAAAGGTAATTACATGTCGAAAAAAAATATGATCTTCAAGAAGAATTTAGTGGCGCACGCGTTAGTACTTGCGTTTGGTGGCGGTGTTTTTATGATGGGTGTTACACCATCGGCAATGGCACAAAGCGCAGATGGTTCGATTTTTGGACGTACTACAAGCAAGGCCCAAGTACAGATTAAAAGTTTGGAAACTGGCTCCTCTCGCGTGATTGAAGCGGAGAGCAATGGTTCTTTCACTTTTTCAAAACTGTCGCCAGGTAAATACCAAGTTATTGCCGCGGGCATTAGTCGTGAAGTAAACGTTGTTATCGGAACAGGTACGGAAGTAAAATTTGATAATATTACAACGGTGACGGTTGCTGGTCGACGTAATAAAAATGCAATTGATGTTTCGAGCACAGAATCGAATACGGTATTTACATTGGCCGAAATCCAGAATTTGCCAGTATCGCGTAATGCAACCGCTGTCGCTATGCTCGCGCCAGGAACGGTTAAAGGGGATTCTGCTTTTGGTGGCGCAGCTGGATTGGCGTCTTTCAGTGGCGCATCTGTAGCAGAGAATGGGTACTATATCAATGGTTTCGATGTTACAAATATTCGAAATTTCACCTCATATGCGAACCTGCCTTTTGGCGCAATGAGTCAGCAGCAAGTTAAGTCCGGTGGTTATGGCGCTGAATATGGCCGATCATTAGGTGGTGTAGTCAGTCTCTCGACAAAGCGTGGTACAAATACTTGGCAAGGTGGTGGTGCTGTATATTGGGCGCCAGAGGCATTTAGTGCTCGTGGAAAAAATGTTAGAGATTTAGTACCGGAGAATAATGAAGGATTCAATGGTTATACCGTATACCGACACCCAGATACATCAAATTCTGCTGTATATGAAGCCTATGTAGGCGGTCCAATTATTAAAGATTCTTTATTTGTCTTTGGCTTAATTGAAGGCCGCAAAACGAGCGAACATGATTATGAAGGTGCAACTAGCACACATAAAACAAACCAGTCTCCTAACGGGGTCTTAAAAATTGACTGGCAAGTTAGCGATAATCACCGATTGGAGTTTACTGGCATTTCTAATAAGAATAAGTCCGAAACCTTGACCTACGATAACAACACTGCAGCAGATAAATTTGCGGTGCGCCACATCGGTGTTGGTCGCCCAAGTCAGTTTGAAACTGGTGGTGACGTATTAATCGGTAAGTACACTGGTTACCTGACCGATAACTTGACAATTTCTGGACAAGTAGGGCGAGTAAATACTTTAACTGGAAAAACAACATCTTCAGATGATGTTGGCTCAGACTGTCCTGCTATCTATGAAAATGGACAGCCAGTCTATGGTTGTTGGAATCCTGATCATTTTACTTTACGCGACCCAAGTGCACCTGACAACACGGACAAACGCAAATCCAGCCGTCTAGATCTTGAATATATGCTAGGTTCGCATACTATTCGTGCAGGGTTTGATGGTCAAACTTTCACTAGTGCAGAAGCTGGTAACGCTTACTCTGGCGGTATCTACTATCGCTATTACACAATGCCTGCCGATAAGACAGTGAATGGCGTTCCGAATGCCGGTATCGGTTCCCAGTATGTCCGTAGTCGTATCTTTAGAACGAAATCTGGTAGTTACGAAGTCAAAAACAATGCATTATATGTAGAAGACAGCTGGAAAGCGACAAAAGAGATTTTGGTGTATGGTGGTCTACGCTCCGAGAGTTTTGAGAACAAAACTGCCGATGGAGTCAATTTTGTAGAAGCCAAAAATCTTTTAGCGCCACGTCTTGGTGTCGCATGGGATGTGAACGGCGACTCTAGTTTGAAATTGTATGCAAACGCAGGTCGTTATTTTATCCCTGTTGCGTCGAATTCCAATTATCGTATGTTTAGTGCTGCTTTCGATCAATGGACTTTCCACAACTTCAATGGAAAAGACCCTCGCACTTTAGCGCCTTTAAATCTTGGCCCACAAATTGGCGATAAAATTGACAACGGTGATGGTAAGTTGCCTGACCCAGCGACAAGTGCCGACAGTAAGTTGCAACCAATGAATCAAGATGAATATATTTTGGGCTTCCAAAAAGCTTTATCGAAATCATTGACAGTTGGTGTTAAGTATATACCTCGTTCAGTGAATGACGGCATGGCTGATTTCTGTGGACAAACAGGAATTGGCAAATGGGCTTTAGACAATGGACACAAAAATTTTGATCCGAGCACATTGAAATGTATTTTGATGAACCCAGGCCGTGATTTGAATTTGAAGGTTGATTTAGAGGGTGATGGGAAATTGGTTGCTATTACCGTGCCATCGAAATATTTGGGTCTTGCTAAATATGAGCGTAAATATGATGCGCTTGAATTTACAATGGATCGCCCATTCGATGGCACTTGGGGTTTGTCAGGCTCTTATGTATATTCTCGTAGCAGAGGTACTGCTGAGGGTTACGTACAGTCCGACCTGAAACAAGAAGATGCTGGTATTACGCAAGATTTTGATTTTGGTTCATTTACGGATGGCGCGTTTGGTACTTTGCCAAACAATCGTACTCATGTCTTTAAAGCGTTTGGTAATTATGCGATTAATGACCAAATTCGCGTGGGTGCTAATGCGGAATTAGTTTCTGGACGTACTACAAGTTGCATTGGGTATGTACCAAAATCTGTCTCGGATTTTTATGGGCCATCGGGTGCTACAACAGGTGGCTCGGGTGCGTATGATAGTGCGTCAAGCTACTACTGTTTGAATGATAAGGGCGAGTCTGTGTTAGGAAAACGTGGTAATGGACGTGTTTTACCTTGGACATTTTCACTTGACTTGAATGCCGCTTATACTCTGAAATTGGCAAATGGCAATAAGTTGACCTTCCAGTTAGACATATTCAATGTATTTAACAGTCAGAAAATTACCGCTGTTAATCAACGTCGTGACTATAGCCGTGCGACAACTTTGTCGGTACCAGGACGTATTAATGAAAACTACATGCGCCCGACAGAATTTGAAGCACCTCGTTCTGGTCGTGTT
>CAYXJI010000381.1:0-1801 GCA_964465175.1 uncultured Burkholderiaceae bacterium
TAGTGGGCCGACTCTTAGAACAACAAGGTTTTCGCGTTGGCATTATCAGTCAACCTGATTGGCATTCGGCGCACGATTTTCGTGCATTAGGACGACCTAATCTGTATTTTGGCATCACAGCGGGCAATATGGATTCCATGGTGAATCGCTACACCGCTGATCGCAAAATTCGCTCGGAAGATGCTTACACGCCTGATGGTGATCCGAATAAACGACCTGACCGCGCCGTCGTCGTTTATGCCCAAAGAGCACGTGAAGCGTATCCCGAAGTCAACGTCGTGATTGGTAGCATTGAAGCGAGCTTGCGCCGCATCGCGCATTACGATTATTGGTCGGACAAAGTGAAGCGCTCGGTTTTACCTGATTCTAAAGCGGATTTGCTCCTATTCGGCAATGCCGAACGTGCGATTGTCGACCTCACACACAGATTGGCTGCAGGCGAGCCGATCAAGGCTGTCCGCGATTTGCGTGGCACTGCCTTCATGACGCCACCAAATTGGTTACCCGATCCAGAGTGGACTGAAATTCAATCGATCAAAATCGATACCCCGGGCAAAATAGAGGCGCTGACTAATCCGTATGAAATGATGCCGGAGAAAGACGCAAAATGTGCTACGGGAGCAGTGGACGCGAGCGCCGCCGGTAGCAATCTAGCTGCACCATTAGCGGCGCCCGATGCGATCAAACAGCAAGCGATACGCATCATGAGCCGTGAAGAGCGCCAAGCCATGCTGCGTGAAAAACACAACAAATCAGTCATACGCCTGCCCTCATTTGACGCGATCAAAGATGATCCGGTGATGTATGCACATGCCTCACGGGTATTTCATTTAGAAGCGAATCCCGGTAATGCCAAAGCGCTATCGCAAGCGCATGGTGAACGTGATGTATGGATTAATCCCCCGCCGCTGCCATTGGCAATGGATGAAATGGATGGCGTGTATGACCGCGCTTATGCGCGCGCACCGCATCCAAGTTACGGCAAAGCGCGCATTCCGGCATGGGAAATGATACGGTTCTCCGTCAACATTATGCGTGGCTGTTTTGGGGGATGTACGTTTTGTTCGATTACTGAGCATGAAGGACGCATTATTCAAAGCCGCTCTGAGCCTTCGATTTTGCGCGAAATAGAAGAAATTCGTGACAAGACCAAAGGTTTTACGGGAACGATTTCTGATCTTGGTGGACCAACCGCCAATATGTATCGCCTCGCTTGCAAGGACAAGAAAATTGAAGAATCTTGCCGTCGCCTCTCCTGTGTTTATCCCGGTATTTGCAGCAATCTGAATACCGATCATAGCAAATTAATTTCACTATATCGCAAAGCACGTGCCATTCCCGGCGTGAAAAAAATCCTGATTAGTTCAGGCCTGCGTTATGACCTCGCCGTGCGCTCGCCAGACTATGTCAAAGAGCTGGTCACGCATCACGTAGGTGGCTTATTGAAGATCGCTCCTGAGCATACCGAAGCCAATACTTTGTCAAAAATGATGAAGCCGGGCATAGGCGCTTACGATGAATTCAAAGCGATGTTCCATAAGTATTCGAAAGAAGCGGGCAAAGAGCAATATTTGATCCCCTACTTCATCGCCGCCCACCCTGGCACGACCGATGAAGACATGGTGAATCTGGCTTTGTGGCTGAAGAAAAATGATTTCAAACTCGATCAGGTACAAACCTTTATGCCTACGCCGATGGCACTGGCAACAACCATGTACCACACCCGTAAAAATCCGCTGAAAAAAATCACAGCCGATTCCGAAGTGGTGGAAACAGCACGTTCAGGCAAAATTCGTAAATT
>CAYXJI010000381.1:1811-2646 GCA_964465175.1 uncultured Burkholderiaceae bacterium
GCTATTACGCTATCACGCCCCTGAAAATTACGAAGTGGTTAAAGAAGGTTTGCTCAGAATGGGTCGAGGCGATTTAATTGGTAGTGGCGAGCGTCATTTAATTCCATCGCGCGCGCCGATTGTCGCAAATTTAGTCAATGCTGGCGTGGTCGCAATCAAACGAGGCGCCGCCCCCAAACTGAATACTTTTGGTAAGAGCTCGGCCACACGCTTAGTAGCCAAAGTTGCGCCGACCAGCGCACGCTCTGGACTAGCCTACAATCCCGCAAAGCCTAAAAAAGCACCGGTTAAATCCGGTCGCCGCTAATGTTCACCAGTCCATCTTCATTTGCAAGATGGACTGCCAATCGCTACAAACAACACCCCACACAATTTCTCCGCTATTGACGCACTTCTCGCGCTACAATTTCCGAGTGGAAAATCATTTTCCTTCTGAAGGAAAGATTCGATCGCCCAACTTGTTACCTACATGAGGAGAGTCAAAATGAAGCACATGAAAACCGTGTTGATTTTAGAACACACCGAAGAAGTATTTGAAAAATTAACATGCGATGTCTGTGGCAGTGAATCTCATTGGGATGAAAATTGGTCCAATGTCGAGCCAGAGAAAAAGATGACGACGATACAATTGGATGAGGAGGAATCCTTCCCTACAGGTGGACAATCAACTCAAACCCAGTATCATATTTGCCCAAGCTGCTTTAAGACTAAGCTCGCGACTTGGTTTGAAAGCCATCGTCAAGTCAAACCAACTATTACTAAGTCTGTGTGGTGACCCAGTCAAGCATGACTGACACTTCGTTTCACCTGCGAAGAAATTCAAGGTAAAATTATC
>CAYXJI010000381.1:2656-3699 GCA_964465175.1 uncultured Burkholderiaceae bacterium
CCTCTGAGGTATAATTTTGGGTTTATTTAAACAAATTCACTCTTAGAGAAGCCCAAATGGAAGCCGAACGCTTAAATAGTATTGCCAACCTGCTCATCGACTTAACCAGTCGTGAAGCCGAACTTCGGAGGTATCTTTGACTTCGATATCAAGTCAGAGAAACTCGAACAAGTTAACGGTGAATTAGAAGACCCTAAAGTTTGGGAAGAACCTAAACGCGCACAAGAACTTGGCAAAGAAAAAAAATCCCTAGAAGCCATCGTTCACACCCTCATCAAGATCGACGCTGATCTCAAAGACGCCAACGAAATTTTCAGCATGGCGCGTGAAGAAGACGACGAAGACACGCTAGAAGCGATAGAAGCCGACGCGGCGCACCTCAAAGAATTAGTCGAAGGCATGGAATTCCGCCGGATGTTTAATAATCCTATGGACCCGAATAACTGCTTTATCGACATTCAAGCAGGCGCTGGCGGTACCGAAGCGCAAGACTGGGCATCCATGTTGCTACGTCAATATTTACGCTATTGTGAACGCAAGGGTTTCAAAGTCGAGATTCTAGAACAATCCGATGGCGAAGTTGCGGGTATCAAAACGGCAACACTCAAAGTTGAAGGCGAATACGCGTATGGCTTCTTGCGCACAGAAACGGGCGTACACCGCTTAGTGCGCAAATCACCATTCGATTCCGCGAACGGTCGCCACACCTCATTCTCCAGTTTATTTGTCTATCCCGAAGTCGATGAATCATTCGAGATCGACATTAATCCTGCTGATGTACGCGTGGATACTTACCGTGCATCAGGCGCCGGTGGTCAGCATATTAATAAGACCGATTCCGCAGTACGCTTAACCCATGGTCCGTCTGGCATCGTAGTGCAATGTCAAAATGATCGCAGTCAACATCGCAACCGCGCAGAAGCCTGGGAAATGTTGAAAGCAAAATTGTTCGAACTGGAGTTGCGTAAGCGCATGAGCGAAAAACAAAATCTCGAAGACACCAAAACCGACGTCGGCTGGGGTCATCAAATTCGCTCTTATGT
>CAYXJI010000382.1:0-3693 GCA_964465175.1 uncultured Burkholderiaceae bacterium
GGCCAGTGTCGATGCCGCTGCTAAAGATATTGCAGCGAACGGTTTGCAGCCACGTATTATGATCGATGCCTCACACGCCAATAGTTCCAAGAATCCCTTAAATCAAATTCCGGTTTGCGTCGATATCGCAAGCCAAATTGCAGGCGGCGATCAACGTATCGTTGGCGTCATGATCGAGTCTAACTTGGTCGCTGGACGTCAAGATTTAGTCGCGGGTAAAGAGCTGGTGTATGGTCAATCAATAACCGATGGTTGTATCGATTGGACCGACAGTGAGGTCGTTTTGCAAGGTTTGGCTGACGCAGTGAAACAAAGACGCGCGCTCACTGCATAATTGAGGACATCAAAAAATGTGTCGATAAAGTGGCATCCAATTTGGAGTAAGCTGATCGACACATTTTTGAATACGATCACAATTTTTTAGTCAGTACCATTTGTTGACCTTCGCGTGCCATGCTGAGTCGCTTCAAGAAAGACATGCCAAGCAAACAGATGCCGAGTTCACCTTCATGGATGGAGGCCTCGACTTGGTAAAGCTCGATATCGCCGACTTTGATCGAATCTAGTTTGACGCGATAGGTTGATACAGTACCGTTGGCTGTTTGTGATAAACCGCGTTGCCCTTTGCGGTAATCGATGCCGAGACGTCTGGCATCAGCCGCCGGTATTGCAATAAAACTTGCTCCCGTATCGACCAACATACGCAAACTACTTCCGCCATTAATTTGACCTTGGGTAAAAAAATGACCCAAGTCATCGGCTTGCAGGGTGACGCTAGCATTTTTTGATTCACTAGCGCTGCGAGCACCGCCGACGCCAAGATACAAAATCTGCTTCTTACCCTCGACCTCGATCGTCGCGCTATTGGTAGTGCTGGCGACTAATTTGGTTGTGCGGTCGATTTGACTGCCAATCGAATACATTTTGGGAGATTTGCCATCCACAATCAACATGGCTTTTCCATTGCCTAAAGCGACCAAACTCACATCCGTCGCAGCCAAGCTTAAAGAACTAGCGCTCACCAAACTTAACGCGAGACAGATTTGTTTTGTAATTGAAAAATTCATGTCGATAGCGGTCTCAATCAATCGCGGAAATTATTAAATTCCAAGGGTAAATCTTTAATCTCTTTTTTCAGCATCGCCATCGTGGCTTGCAAATCATCGCGCTTGGCGCCAGTGACGCGCACCGCATCACCTTGTATGCTGGCTTGTACTTTTAATTTGCTGTCTTTAATGACTTTGACGATTTTTTTAGCGTCTTCGGTTTGTATGCCGTTTTTAACTTTAATCACTTGCTTGACTTTGTCGCCACCGATTTTATCGACTTTGCCGATATCCAGGAAGCGCACGTCCACGCTGCGTTTGCCTAGCGTTTGTGTGACTTCGACCATGATTTGGTCGAGGTGAAATTCGGTGTCGCCAAAAATGATGATCTCGCGCTCTTTATCTTTTAATTCCACTTTCGCGCTGGTTCCCTTTAAGTCGAAGCGATTGGTGACTACTTTGTTGACCTGCGTAATCGCATTTTTGACTTCTTCCATATTCGCTTCTGAAACGGTATCAAATGAGGGCATTTTTATTTCCTTTTTTTGTGTAATTCTCTACAGAGTGGTGGGCATGCTAGCACGCCTGAAATCGTCAAAATAAGCCGATTTCTTGATGGTGGCGCTATTTTAACAAAAACTAGCGCCAACTTTATCAGCAATAAAAGAAAACCAGCGCAAAACACAGGGTAAATCAAGAATGCATCAGACTTCCCGCTTATAATCTCACCCCTATGAAATCTGAAATTAGCTTACAGCAAAACGTCTCACTTCAAAGCGCCAATAGCTTTGGCATCGATGCCTGCGCGCATCGATTTTTACGTGTCGAATCTATCCACCAATTACAGGCGCTGCGCCAGCAACTTCAAGCCGACGCTAGCTTAGCAGCGCTGCCGCGTTTCGTGCTCGGTGGTGGTAGTAATGTCATTCTTTCTGATCATTTGCCTCATCTCGTGCTGCAGATGGCCATCATGGGGCGAGAACTTTTCAGTGAAACGCCAGACCACTATGTCGTGCGTGCTGGCGCGGGCGAAAATTGGCATGCCTTCGTGCAATGGACTTTGGCGCAAGGCTATCCCGGCTTAGAAAATCTCTCGCTCATTCCCGGCACGGTCGGTGCATCGCCGATACAAAATATCGGTGCCTATGGCTTGGAGATGCAAGACTATTTTCACCGACTAAGCGCCTTCGATTTGCTGACCGGTGAAATCAAAATTTTTCAAAAGCAAGACTGCGCTTTTGCCTATCGTGACAGTATTTTTAAAAGCGGCGAGCAATATCGTTTCGTGATTGTGGACGTGAGTTTTGTGTTGCCCAAGCAATGGCAAGCACGACTAGGTTACGGTGATGTCGCCAAATACCTTCAAGAGCGTGGCATCGCGAGCCCCAACGCCAACGACGTGAGTGCTGCTATCGTCGCCATTCGTCAAAGTAAATTACCCGACCCCGCGGTGATTGGCAATGCCGGTAGCTTCTTTAAAAACCCCATTGTCACCGCTTCGCAGCGCGATCAAATTCTCAAACAATATCCGCAATGCGTAAGCTATCAACAAGCCAATGGTGATTACAAATTAGCGGCAGGTTGGCTGATCGAAACAGCCGGCTGGAAAGGGCGGCAATGCGGCACGGTAGGTGTGTACGAGAAGCAAGCCTTGGTTTTGGTTAATCTAGGGCGCGCGACCGGAGCGGCAGTGAGGGAGTTGGCGCTCGCGATACAGCATGATGTGTTGAATAAATTTGGTGTGCAATTGGAAATAGAGCCTGTGTTTGTTTGATGTTGGGGTATCACGACTGGATCGGGCATTGCGCATTGCGTACCAAATGATTTTCCTTGTCCGTGGGGTCAAAGTTTGCAACATGATTTTCTCGGCAATCCATTCTGTGTACCGAATACCTGCCCCTCCAATCAAGTCTTACAAGCTGATGGCATTAGCTGTGCTTGCAGCGCTGGTTTGGTATGGGATGGCGCTTCTTGTATTGCGGCTTGCTCGCCATCGTCCTACACGGAAAGTGCAAGTTGTGCAGCAGGATTCACAGGAACTATGTCTCGCACTGTGACGAATACCTGTCCCTCCGGTACACCTTCCTATGGCGCTTGGAACACCTCTTCTTGCGTACCAAATGCGGTCAGTTGTCCATCCGATGATTATGTGCCGACAGCCTGCTTATCAGGATCAGGTACTGCTTATTCAATTTACTCCTACCTTGGCGCAAGTTGCGTAAGAACTTACGTCGGTAGAGATGATTCAGGTTGTTCATCAGGTTCATCATGCCCAGCAGATACTAGCTTTTCAAGTAGTTGCGGTCCTGGATTTTCTGGTCAAGAAGTGACAACAACAACATATAGTGGCGCATCTTGCACTCCAACAAACACCGTTGATCGGAGTTCGTGCACACCCGTGTCGAATCCAAGCTGTACTGTGACAACCGGTTCTGAAAATGGTTATCCTTGTCCTGCCACCTACACCGGTTGGGTTTTTAGGAATTGGACGCAAGATAGCTGCACCGGTAAAACTTATGGCGCCTGGGACTATAGTGCGTGCGTTAAGGATCCGGTTGTTTGCCGCCCTCCTGAAACCAGTTTGGGCAGTTGTCCGCCTGGGAAAACTGGAAATAGCGTAATGACCACGACGTATTCGGGTGATTCT
>CAYXJI010000383.1:0-3679 GCA_964465175.1 uncultured Burkholderiaceae bacterium
GATCGCACAGTTGATAAAAGACTGGCAACCTGCCTTGTGCGTGGTGGGTCTACCCATGCATCCCGATGGCGCTGCCCACGAAATGACTACGCGCTGTCAACGCTTTGCCAATCAATTGCACGGGCGCTACGGCGTTAAAGTCGCCTTGGTGGATGAACGCTATTCCTCCGCCGTATTGCATGCGAAACAGGGCGAACGTATCGATGACCAAGCGGCAGCCGTCATATTGCAGCAATATTTTGATCAAACTTAAAAGAGTGAAGATGAAAAATCCACAGTTAAATAAAAACGGCGAACTGCAACATTTATTAGGCATTGATGGCTTACCAAAATCCATCATCAATCACATCCTCGATACCGCGTCTTCTTTTGTCAGTATCGGTGAACGTGAACTCAAAAAAGTGCCGCTAATGCACGGTAAAAGCGTGTTTAATCTTTTCTTCGAAAATTCCACCCGAACGCGCACCACGTTTGAAATTGCTGCCAAGCGTTTATCGGCTGACGTGATCAATTTAAATATCGCCGCGTCCAGCGCCAGCAAAGGTGAATCGCTGTTAGACACAATCGATAATTTAGCCGCCATGCATGCCGATATGTTCGGGCGCACCATTTTTGATTGCACAGCATCTCAATGACACCCAACAGCATCACGTGCATGTGGTGAATGCGGGTGATGGGCGACATGAACATCCGACCCAAGGTTTGTTGGACATGTACACCATACGCCATTACAAAAAAGATTTTAGTAATCTGACGGTCGCGATTGTCGGCGACGTTTTACACAGCCGTGTGGCGCGCTCCGATATTCATGCATTGACCACTTTAGGTGCAGCCGAAGTGCGCGTGATTGGCCCGCAAACCTTGTTGCCAGGTGGCTTGGAGCAAATGGGTGTGCGCGTGTTCACCAATATGAACGAGGGCTTAAAAGGCGTCGATGTCGTCATCATGCTGCGCTTACAAAATGAACGTATGAATGGCGCTTTACTGCCGTCCACCCAAGAATACTTCAAGCAATACGGCCTCACGCCCGAGCGTTTAGCCTTAGCCAAACCCGATGCGATTGTGATGCATCCCGGCCCAATGAATCGCGGGGTAGAAATCGATTCTGCCGTCGCCGATGGTCCGCAAGCGGTGATCTTGCCACAGGTCACATTTGGTATTGCAGTGCGGATGGCGGTGATGAGTATTGTGTCTGGTAGCCAACCATCGACAAGCTAGCACTACCTGACTAGACTTGAAAACGCGTGGTGGAAGCGGGACTAAAAGTCCCCTCTCCCGCAAGCGGGAGGGGGCTAGACTGAGGGTGGTTCAGGATTTGCGAAGCTTTTAAAAGACATCAATTTTTCAGTAAATGTTGCCGGACAGCAGTAGAACTTGATTCGGCATCCAGGCAAAAAAGAATTTCAGAAAGAACGCCAATGAATCTGCATATAAAAAACGGTCGTGTGATTGATCCAGCCAGTGGCTTGGACGCGGTGAAAGATATCTTTATCAGCGCCGGTAAAATCGCCGCACTCGGCAGCGCGCCAGCCGATTTTGTCGCTGCTCAAACCATCGATGCCAGCGGCCTCGTAGTCGCACCGGGCTTAGTCGATTTGAGCGCACGTTTGCGCGAGCCAGGCTTTGAATACAAAGCCACCTTAGAATCCGAATTAGAAGCCGCCATGCGCGGCGGTGTGACCAGTTTGGTGTGCCCACCCGATACCGATCCTGTACTCGATGAAGCGGGCTTGGTCGAAATGCTCAAGCAAAGAGCCAAGCGTCAACACAAGGCTCATGTCTATCCTTTAGGCGCGTTAACGGTAGGTTTAAAAGGCCAAAATCTTACGGAAATGGCGGCCTTAACCGAAGCGGGCTGTGTCGGCTTTTCGCAAGCCGAAGAAGCCATCGTCGATACCAATGTATTGCAACGCGCCTTATCCTATGCCGCCACCTTTGGCTATACCGTATGGTTGCGCCCGCAAGATGCCTTCGTCGGCAAAGGCGGCGTCGCCCACAGTGGTCCCTTGGCATCGCGTCTAGGATTGTCTGGCGTGCCAGTCATGGCCGAAACCATCGCCTTGCATACCTTGTTTGAATTGATGCGCGCTACAGGTGCGCGCGTTCATCTGTGCAGAATCTCCTCAGCGGCCGGTTTAGAACTCATTCGTCAGGCAAAAAAGGAAGGCCTGCCTTTGAGCTGCGATGTCGGCATTCACCACGTCCATTTGACCGATACCGATATCGGCTATTTTGATTCCAATGCGCGCCTGACCCCGCCACTGCGTAGCCAGCGTGATCGCGATGCGATTCTTGTGGCATTGTCTGATGGCACTATCGATGCGATTTGCTCAGATCACACACCCGTGGACGATGATGAAAAGGCGCTCCCGTTTGCCGAAGCTTCACCCGGTGCAACAGGATTAGAGCTGCTGTTATCTTTAGTCGTGAAATGGGCCGATGATAGTCGTGGTGCGATCAATTTGGCACAAGCCATCGCCAAAATCACACGAGATCCCGCGCGCTTGGTCGGCTTAGCCTGTGGACAAATTAAAGTCGGTGAAACCGCCGATATCTGCGTCTTTGATCCGACCTCACGTTGGACAGTAAAAGCCGATGCCCTAGTGAGTCAAGGCAAGCACACGCCCTTGATAGGCTACGAATTACCGGCGGTGGTGAAAGCGACTATCGTGCAGGGACGTATCGCTTATCAGGCTTCGTAACACGGGCGAGGACAATTCCTTGGTTTGCGAATTTATATTTTTTATTTTCATTTGGTGATGCATGCACAAATTGCGTTTGGCCCGTATTTTTTTGCATGTCATGCGCGGGGTAATTACTTGCGCGTTTGTTTTTCCGTGGATAGCCGCGCCTAAACGCGAGGCCTTGGTGTGCCGCTGGTCATTCGAATTACTCGCGCTCTGTAGAGTCCGCGTCAAATTCATCGACCAAAGTGGTGGACAAATCGCGGATCACGCCTTGATCATCGCTAATCATGTTTCGTGGTTAGATATTTTTGTCATCAACTCATGGCAGGCCTGCCATTTCGTCGCCAAAGCCGATATCCGCAGTTGGCCCATCGCAGGCTGGCTCAGCGCACAAGCCGGCACCATCTTCTTAGCACGCGGCAAACAGCGCGAAGTACGTCGCATTTACGAAGGCCTAGTGCAACAACTTAAACAAAACAAACGCATCGCCTTTTTCCCCGAAGGCACCACCGGCGCGCAAGGTGGACTCCTGCCATTTCACCCCAACTTATTCGAAGCCGCCATCGAAGCCCAAGTCCCTATCTTACCGTTTGCAGTACGTTATGTGGACGCACAAGGACAACTTCATTCCGCTGCAGATTTTATCGGTGAAATGACCTTTGCCGAAAGCATGAAATTGATTTTGCAAGCGGGTGGACTTACTGCCGAGTTGATTCAATTGCCTAGCGTTCCAACAAAAGGCGCACATCGCAGAGACGTGGCACAGCAGGCGAGGGTGGTGGTGGCTGGAGGGTTGGGCGTGGTGGTGTAGTAGTTTGATGTTTGATTTAGGAAAGCCGATTAAATACACGCAAGCGTTGAAGTTAGCGTAAGGCGGGTGCAACCCTCGCTGTCAATGTTCACTGTCGACTTCCCATTCAACCCAAATTTTCCATTAGGCGCACCTGCGGTGCTATTGGTGTGCTGACGGCGCATTTTCGGCCATTTTTGCT
>CAYXJI010000384.1:0-1442 GCA_964465175.1 uncultured Burkholderiaceae bacterium
TGGCGCTGATAAAACAAAATGGAACTTAACGCATCGACTAACTGATCGGGCTTGGGTTAATGATGGCAGTTTTAACGAGTTTGGCTGGAGTCCTGACGGTAAAGCACTGTGGTATTTATCGGAAGAATCGGGCTTTAGTCAGCTGTATGTGCAGCGTGACGCTAAAAATGTGGCGCTGACGAATGGTCGCTTTGAAGTCAATAGCGTGCAAGCGACGCGTGATGGTAAATGGTTTTACTATCGCGCAAACAAAAAACATCCTGGCATGCATGAGGTGTATCGTGTCTCTGTTGATGGCAAACGTGATGAAGCCTTAACGGATATGAATGGCGGTATGGATTTTGAGTTGGCACCTACCGAAGATAAACTTCTACTCACACATTCTACTACCACACGTCAGCCTGATTTGTTTGTCCAAGCGACTACGCCAGGCGCGAAAGCTCTTCGTTTGACGGATTCAAACTCAAAAGAATTTGCGCAGATTGATTGGATTAAACCCGAGATCATTGCTGTGCCATCCAAGCATGGCGCTGCACCGATTTATTCACGCGTCTATCGCGACAATAAAACGCAAATGGGAGAACGCAAGCCGGCCGTCATGTTTGTTCATGGCGCTGGTTATTTGCAAGCGGCGCATCACGGTTGGTCAACGTATTTTCGCGAAATGATGTTCCATAATCTGTTGGTACAACAAGGCTATGTCGTGATTGATATGGATTATCGTGCCTCGGCAGGTTATGGACGTGATTGGCGCAATGCGATCTATCAGCGCATGGGAACGCCGGAGTTGGAAGATTATGAAGATGGTCTCGATTGGCTCGTGGACCATGCGAACGTCGATAGAAATCGTGTCGGCATTTATGGTGGATCATATGGCGGATTTATGACCTTTATGGCGATGTTTAAAACCGATAAGTTCGCCGCTGGTGCCGCCTTGCGTCCGGTCGCTGATTGGGCGCATTACAACCATGGCTATACCTCGAATATTTTGAATACACCCGATGTTGACCCTGATGCCTATGCACGCAGCTCGCCGATAGAATTTGCCGCTGGCCTAAAGCGTCCACTCTTAATCTGCTCAGGTATTTTGGACGACAATGTTTTCTTTCAAGACAGCGTGCGTATGGTGCAAAAACTGATCGAGTTGAAAAATCCTAATTTTGATCTAGCCGTCTATCCGATTGAACCGCATGGTTTCCGTGAGGCCGATAGTTGGTTAGACGAGTATCGCCGTATTTACAAATTAATGGAGCGCGAGGTCAAAGGGCGCAAATGAATGCAAGCGGCTTCGTTCATGAGGGAACGTAGATAGGTATTTTGATCACTTTTCTATTGCTACATTTTTGCGCAGGAAAGAAAAAAGGCAGAGCTTAAATTCTCTGCCTTTTTTTCGTCTGGCGTTTGGCGTTGTCATGTTTTTTTTAAACTTGAAACCAGATTTT
>CAYXJI010000384.1:1516-3374 GCA_964465175.1 uncultured Burkholderiaceae bacterium
GCGCCTAATGGAAAATCTGGGTTGAACACCTCAGCGCATTCTTAATTCAAACGATGCGCGGGTATCGACATTTCCTCTGGCTTTGGTAGGCTGAGTTCTAAATCCCAGCCCGAGGTCTTTTCGGCGTCGATTAATAATTTGCAAAAACCGTGCAATAGCGATGTCTCTAAACGTAAATCGATTGTCCCGCCTTGCACAGGGAAAAATTGTATCCAAAGTGGTTCGTTGGCTTTTAAATGGAATTTGATCGCCTCTAGTAAGAAGGGTCGCTCGCCGTTGACCGCTTTACGATTTTCTTCGCTGTATGCCTGATCAAAGCTGCCACTTTGTTTGATATCATCGACGGCTTTTTGGTATTCCATATTCACCAGTTCATCTGCGGCAAACGCCGCTTCGGGACGGTTTAAGCGCATATGTGCGCCTATGGCTTCCATCAGTGTTGGCCATAATTTACGCAAAAGACGACGTGTCAGGAAAACCTGAAGTTCTTGTTTGCTATGCTCCGCGTCTTCGATCGAAAAGCCGATTCTAAGCAAGATGCGATCTTCGTCAGTCAGGTAAGTGAGATTGAGTTGTTCTAAATGCATAAGTGATTGATGTAGCGCAAAGCGCATGTTTTTTTCTGTGTTTTTCCGGTGGTCCGCGCTTGAAAAGCCGTTTTGTCGCCTAATCTATGGAGTATGAAAATTAACGCACCAGGAGCTTAATATGCGCTTAGATAAATTAACCACAAAATTGCAAGAAGCATTGGCTGACGCTCAGAGTCAGGCGGTGGGTAATGATAACCAATATATAGAGCCTGTGCACGTCTTACTCGCTTTGATTAATCAAGAAGATGGCGGCGCGCGTTCGCTTTTGCAACGTGCTGGCGTCAATATCAATGGCCTATTAAATAGTTTGAAAGCCGCTTTAGAACGTATCGCCAAAGTCACGGGAACCGATGGCCAAGTACAAATCGGTCGCGAATTGATGGGGCTACTTAATCTCGCTGACAAAGAATCACAAAAGCGCGGCGATCAATTTTTGGCCAGTGAAATGGTCTTGCTTGCTTTGGTCGATGACAAATCTGAAGCCGGTAAGTTGGCGCGTGAAAATGGTCTTACGCGCAGTGCTTTAGAGGCGGCGATTAAAGGTGTGCGTGGCGGTGCCAATGTCGACTCGCCGGAGGCCGAAGGTCAACGCGAAGCATTAAAAAAATATACCATGGATCTCACCGAACGTGCGCGTCTCGGTAAGCTCGATCCTGTAATCGGTCGTGATGATGAAATTCGTCGGGCGATTCAAGTGTTGCAACGTCGCAGTAAAAATAATCCAGTGTTGATTGGCGAGCCTGGCGTTGGTAAAACCGCGATTGTCGAAGGCTTGGCACAACGTATTGTGAATGGCGAAGTGCCAGATAGTTTGAAGTCAAAACGCGTACTCTCACTCGATATGGCGGCCTTGTTAGCCGGTGCCAAATTCCGTGGTGAATTTGAAGAACGCTTGAAAGCTGTACTCAAAGAAATCGCGATGGACGAAGGTCAAACCATCGTTTTCATCGACGAGTTGCACACCATGGTCGGTGCAGGTAAAGCCGAAGGTGCAATGGATGCGGGCAACATGTTAAAGCCAGCACTGGCGCGTGGTGAATTGCATTGCGTAGGTGCGACCACCTTAGATGAATATCGCAAATATATAGAAAAAGACGCAGCCTTAGAACGTCGCTTTCAAAAGATCATCGTTGATGAACCTAGCGTTGAAGCGACGATTGCGATCCTGCGCGGATTACAGGAAAAGTATGAAGTTCATCATGGTGTCGATATCACCGATCCGGCGATAGTCGCAGCGGCTGAGCTGTCGCATCGCTATATCACTGATC
>CAYXJI010000384.1:3384-3671 GCA_964465175.1 uncultured Burkholderiaceae bacterium
TGCAAAAATTAAGATAGAAATTGACTCCAAACCCGAGGTCATGGACAAGCTGGATCGCCGCTTAATTCAATTAAAAATTGAGAAGGAAGCGGTCAAACGTGAAAAAGATGAGGGCTCTAAAAAGCGTCTGGTCTTAATTGAAGAGGAGATCAAAAAACTCTCGCGTGAATATGCCGATTTGGAAGAAGTGTGGAAAGCTGAAAAAGCCACGGTTCAAGGCAGCACTCATATCAAAGAAGAGATAGAAAAAGTTCGGCTGCAGATGGAAGATGCCAAGCGTAAAGGCG
>CAYXJI010000385.1:0-293 GCA_964465175.1 uncultured Burkholderiaceae bacterium
CTGTTGTTTGAGTTGTGGCAGTGCTTGCTGCTGAAATGCCCGTATATGCTGCAGCTGATGCTGCATTGGTTGTTGCTACTGTGATATTTCTACCGTCAGCGGCAGTTAATGCAACGGCACCAGTTGTTGTGTTAAAACCTGCGGTAACACCGGTTTGAGTGCTGATCGCATTGACAGCTGCTGCTACTTGAGCACCGCGCTCAGCAGCAGATCCGGCTATAGCCACGGCACCTAAGTTGACCCCATTGATAGTGACATCGCCTGATGCTATACCAGTTCCGAAAGATGTCACA
>CAYXJI010000385.1:303-1604 GCA_964465175.1 uncultured Burkholderiaceae bacterium
TAACCCCAGTATTGCCGCTTACTGCGTTAATTGCCGCTGCTTTTGATATGCCACTAGCGGTTGAGTTTGCGAAAGAAACCCCATCTGCAGCCGATGCGCCAATCTGGTAGCCATTAATGGATAGATCACCAGCCGCTAAGGCTGTCGCTGTAACAGATGTACCTGTAGCTGTGGTCGAGTAACTTGAGGACGCGCCAACGCCCAAAGCTGAGGATTTTGCGCTAGCAATCGCAGCGATGCTAATTTGATCATTGGAAGTACCGTTCGCGCCAACTTGGAAAGTTTGAGCAGAGAAAGAACCATCCAGAAGATTGACGCCGTTGAAGTTAGTATTGCTAGCAACACGGTTAATCTCAGAAATCAACTGCGTGGCTTCGTTGTTCAAAGCTGCGCGGTCGGTAACACTGTTAGATGCATTGGCAGACTGAACAGCCAAGTCACGAATACGTTGTAAGTTAGAGCCAATTTGAGTTAAGGCACCCTCAGCCGTTTGAGCGAGAGAGATACCGTCATTAGCATTACGTGCAGCTTGATTCAAACCGCCGATCTGTGATGTCAAGCGCTCAGAGATCGCCAAACCTGCCGCATCGTCTTTCGCGCTATTAATACGCAAGCCAGAAGACAAGCGCTGTAAGGATGTATTCAAAGAACTTTGGGATGTCGATAAATTGCGTTGTGCATTTAAGGACGCGATGTTGGTATTGATAAATGAAGCCATGATGGTTCTCCTAACTTGGTTAATTCAACTCGACGTTTAGCTTGAACTTCGGTCTGTCTTGTTGACCATTGCACCGTCGTTGAAACAGGTAACGGGCGGGAAATAAAAAAATTGAGGAAATTGCTCAAAATAAATATTAATTTTAGTGCTTAAGTTTTTCTTGTTAATCCGTAAGACGGCAAGTTTTTAAAATACTTAAGGGCTAATTTGAACAAGATTTACACTTCTTTTTTAGCGATTTAATGCCAAAGATTGTTTGTAAAATAGTAAAAATTAGGTGTTTGCCGATTTGTCATTGTTTTTTGGGATGCGTTCTGTTGTTCCCAACGTGCAGCGAATTGTGTAACTTTGAATTAACTGGTAAAACACAAATAAGCATAAATAGGCACAAACAAGCACAAACAAGCAGTAAAACAAATTAGCGAAAGATGATCTGATGAGTAAATCTGGTTTTGACGCAAAAGCTGCCATGCGCGACGCTCAGCAACTAATTAAAGTAGGAAAACTGGAAGACGCGACTGCAGTAGCATTACGTGTCATACAGCGCTTTCCACAACATGAGGATGCACATCTGCTATTGGCA
>CAYXJI010000385.1:1616-3656 GCA_964465175.1 uncultured Burkholderiaceae bacterium
TAACGCATTTGCAAAAAGCTTTTTCTATTGCGCACAAGGCGGTGATTGACTCCAAAGCTTATTACGCCATATTAAATCGTTTTGCATCTCGAAAATCGTACGCTTTGCTTGAACAAGCTAGTCTTTGGTTAGTTAAATTGCGACCTAAAGACGGGTTTGCTTGGGATTATTTATCGATTGCTTGTCTTGAGCAGCAAAAATACGTGGCAGCTCATGAAGCATCACTGCAGGCTGCAGAAATATTGCCTAATAATCCGCATGTATTAAACAATCTGGCATGTGCGTTGACCTCGTTGGAGCGATGCTCAGAGTCCTTGGAAATTTTACAGCGCACCGTCCAATTAGCGCCGGAAATGGCAACTGCCTATAATAATCTCGGAAACGCCTATCGATTTCTTGGTCGTTACGAAGAGGCTTTGGAAAGTTTTTCCAAAGCTATTCAGTTGGCGCCTGAGCTGGCTTATTTGTATAACAATTTGGGGCTGACTTATCGTGCGCTTGATCGCTGTCAGTCCGCGATTGAAGCGTTTCATAAGGCACTGCAAATCCAGCCAGATTTACATCAGGTTTATTCTAATTTGATCGAAGCTCATCGGCATGCGGGGCAAATTCAACAAGCGATCAATTGTAGTCGCGAGGCGCTTGCTATAAATGACAAAATTCCAGAAATTTGGGCCTCTTATGGAGATGCCTTAAGAGACGGTGGTTATCTTGATGCTGCGATTGAGACTTATATACAGGCAGTGTCTTTCAGAATGGATGAGCATTCGAGCTTTAATCGAAAAGTGTACACCAATATTTTATTTTGTTTGAACTACCATCCCGATTTGTCGGCTGAAGTTATTTTCAACGCTTATAGAGAGTTTGATCAGCGGTTTGCCATACAGTTCAGAGATAAATGGCAGGCATTTACCAACGATAAAGTACCAGGAAAGCGCCTCAAAATTGGTTACGTATGTCAGTCTTTCTATAATCAAGTTTGTAAGTATTTTTTGATCCCATTGTTAGAAAAACATGATCGAAGCCAGGTGGAAGTTTTCGCTTATGCGCAAATCCCGTTCGAGGATGAAGTGACCGAGCAATACAAAAAACTGGTCGATCATTGGGTGCCAATTCGTAGTTTGACCGACGATCAGGCGGTGGAGCGTATCCGTGCCGATGGTATTGATGTTTTGATCGACGTATCAGGGCATACCAATTCCAATCGTTTGATGATCTTTGCGCAAAAACCAGCGCCGGTTTCTTTGCATTGGCTAGAGTATGGTTACACCACGGGTTTGAGTGCAGTCGATTACTTCATGACAGATAGTCCAAGCGTGACTGATGACTGCGATCATTTGTTTTCCGAAAAAATTTGGCGTTTGGATGGCCCCGCATATGTATATCGACCTGACACGCGTTTGGCGATATTGAATGAGTCGCCTGTTAGTCAGACTGGCATTGTGACTTTCGGCAGTTTATCGAGAACGACCAGGATTAATCATCGCGTCGTTCGGATCTGGGCAGCGATTTTAGATGCGATGCCAAATTCGCGTTTGGTGATTAATAGTGGTGACTTCAAAGATCCTTTGGTTCAGGAAGATATGGCATCGCGTTTCATGCAATATGGGATTGAGCGATCACGCTTAGATATAGGATTTAGTTCGCCATCATGGGAAGTCTTAAAGCGTATCGATATCGGTCTGGATTGCTTCCCTCATAACTCTGGGACGACTCTGTTGGAAACTTTGTATATGGGCATTCCATTCGTCACCTTGCAAGATAGACCACCAGTCGGCCGTATCGGTTCCAGCGTATTAATGGGTATGGGACGTCCTGAATGGATTGCTACAAGTGAAGAAGAATACGCCCAAAAGGCGATCATTCTGTCTCATGACGTTGACGGTCTGATACAAATGCGGGAAACCATGCGCCAAGAAATGGAGGCATCGATGCTAATGAACGAAGATGCTTTTGCGCGGTCTGTGGAAAAAGCCTACCGTCAAATGTGGCAAATCTATTGTGAAAAAGGTGCAGCATGAAAGCAGTGATCTTAGCAGG
>CAYXJI010000386.1:0-2170 GCA_964465175.1 uncultured Burkholderiaceae bacterium
TTTGCCGTATCCGTTCACACAGTCTTTCCGCTACGAAGAAAGCGGATTCTTTATTTGTATTCGGGAGGATAATCAGCATTTCCTCGCCACCATATCGCGCCGCGAAATCGCTTGGGCGCAAACCGTTGTTGATCACTTTTGCCGCTGCTTGTAATGCCTCATCGCCAGCAACATGTCCGTATTGGTCATTGAATTTTTTAAAGTGATCCAAGTCCAGCATGATGACGCTCAGTTCCGACTGCATTGCATGTGCCTGTTCGACTAATCCGGGTAAGTGGGTATTGAGCCAAGAGCGATTATGCAATCCTGTTAGCCCATCGACCATAGAAAGTTGGCGATAAAACTCACCGACTTTTTGACGATTACGCAATTGGGCGTTGGCGGCACGAATCCGAAAAGACAGCAAGCGTAATAAATTGCGTGCGACGCTGTTGGACTCGTCGATTAATTTCCACATAGTGGCAGCGTCGATCAGCAGTAATTGAGTGTCGCTTACTGCAGCAATGGTGGCGACCGAAGTCTCTTCGTTTAAGACCGATATCTCGCCTACACATTCCCCCGCAAAGTACTGCGTGCTGGCATTTTCTAGTTGGCGCTTGGTCACACTGCTGGCTTGTGCCAAGGTGCCCGATAAAATGACATAGAGGCAGGCGCCAGAACTATTGCTATCAATGATGATTTCGCCCGCTTGAGCCGAGACGACAGGACAGAGATTCAATGTTTGCTGTATGGTACTGAGTTCTTGTGGTGCTAAGCCATGAAATAGTTGAATGTCATTGACCTTAAAGCTCGATTCCTTAAAGTAAGCTAGTTGTTCCAAAGCGGCACCTGCGTAATGCAAAACATTGTTTTCAAAATTTTCTCCGGTCGGCTTCTTGGCGAAGATAAAAATAAGATCATACTCGCCTGTGATGACTTATAGAATAATTTGCTGCAGTGCGTCGAAGCGTAATTCGGTTTCTTGAAAAATTGCGAGATAAGCGTCTTCAGATAAGCCTAAATTGTCCCACGCAAATTGAGAAACTGGTGTCGCCATTTCATGCACATTGTCGCTTAAATCCAAAGAGTGCACGATGCAATTAGCGACATGCACGATGGAGGCGATAGAGTTCAAGGATTTATCATGTGGCTCATGATGACCTCGAATCGCATCTTGTATCGCGTCAGAAAAATTCCATTGCAAAGCGAGAATTAAGCCGACGGCAACGTGGTCGATACCGAGCACGCTACGTTCGGCATCGAGGACGCTACAATCTTTTTCTGTCGCACATCGTAAAACTTCTTCATATTTTTTAGGGAAGCGCGACACCAGCACCAGACGACCGATATCGTGCAGCAGGCCTGCGGTGAAGGCAAAGTCATGTTTTAAATGTAGATTGCGGGAGATTGCTTCGGCACAAATCGCAGTGGCGATGTTGTGCCGCCAAAAACCTACGCTATCGAATCCTCTACAGTGTCCGACGGGCAGATTTCTGGTGAAAATACTGGTGCGTATGAGATTTTTGAGATTCTTGGTTCCCAGCATTGACACAGCCTGTTGAATCGTGACGACCTTTGAATTTGCTCCATAGTAAGAAGTGTTGGCTACTTTGAGTACTTTGGCTGCCAATGAGGGGTCTAAAGCGACTTTTTCTACAATGGCATCGAGTGTGATGTCTTCGTTGTTAAGGTCGTTGAGCATCTCTTGCGCGACCTGCGGTAAAGTGGGTAAGTCATTAATTTTATGGATGACTTCTTCTAGGGAAATCTCTAGATTATTGTGATCTGTGATTGAGTGGCTCATGAGGCTGCACTCCGGCGATATTTTTCAATATACGTTTGTAAGGTGTCCGTAGGTTCGCCAAGTGGTGCATGTCGATAGATGCTGGACAATCTGGCGATTCTTTTTTCCTGCAAGGCGATAGCCGCATTCGCATCTTCGTGGCTGGTTTGTGTCTCGTCATCAAGAATAGCGATTTGATTGAGATCGTGATGTGCCATCGCCTTGATGACATGCTCATTCAGTACCGTGCCTGCTGGTAATAATACATGTCCAAGTTTATCCAATAGATTTTCGGACAAAATCATTCCTGCACTCACTTTTGATACATGAACGTAGTGGTGTTTCTTATTCATAAAAGAATCTCATGTGATGTAAGTGTAATGATTTCTACAGGAAATATCAGTGGGT
>CAYXJI010000386.1:2184-3648 GCA_964465175.1 uncultured Burkholderiaceae bacterium
CTGTCAGGTGGCGTGTTTAAAACTAAATGTCGCTGTCGACACTAAGTTGAGCATTGAGTGCTGCGATATTATTTTTTAAATAATATCGCAGCTGTCATTGCGGAAATTTGGATGCTATAAAGCCCCGCTAACTTACCAGCGATAGCGGCCGTCATGGCGTCCATCGTGGCGTCCATCATGATCACTTCGCCCACGACCATGTCTTTCATCACGCCTATCGTATCTATTATCAAAATCTCGCTGCTCACGATAGTTGTGGCGATCGTGATGCACACTACGCCAGGGTCTGCCATAGCGCTGTTCTACATACACATGGTCATGGTAGGGTATGGCTGAGCGCGATTGAATTGTTAGCCCACCAAGATGTATGTTGAATTCAAAAGGTAAGCGTACGCCAGAGCGCCAATGTCCACCGTCCGTCCAATACCATGTGCGTGCACGAGGCGAAAAATACACCTGATGGCTAGGGTAGTACACGTAATCATAAAACTGGGCCGGGGCGGGTCTTACATAAACTTGTCCTGCTGGATAAGGTTCGTAGGCACCCGCCTGAAGGGCAACACTTGTTGTGCCTATTATTGCTAAAGCAACGAGTATTCTCTTGAATAGGTTTGAGCTCATTTTTATCTCCGGTATCTTTCTTCATTACACATCATTTGCCTGCCACCTCATAACGTCTTTACTGGAGAAAGAGCGGACGGCAAATTGTAATAAGTTGAAACAAGCTATTTCAACTAATGGTACATAAGCGGTCAATGCGGGCTTGAATGTACGATATTGCACAGCATACCTATGGATTCTTATAATTTTTGCTCAAGTCTTGCTATGATGTTTACTTTCATTTACCTTGGGACTTACGCAAAATTATCTCAGCTAAGCGTGCCGACGAAAACAGTGCTTGAACACCTTAGTTTCGTTAAGGGTGGCTACAACGACGTTGAGGCTGAACTCGGACATAAACAAGTCTAATGGCTTGTTTATGCCTAGTGAAGGCCAAGGCCTCTGGCCTTGGCGGTTTTGCGTAAGTCCTATACCTCTACTATTTTATTGATACTCCCCTATGTTTGATTTCATTTCTAAATTGTTACAAGGTCGCCCTGCTACAAAAAAAAATAGTCAACAAGTCATCGTTGATTTGCATAAAAGCCTATTGGATGAGGTAAAGCAAAAGAGTAAAGAGCAAGAAAGACAAGACTATTTGCAGAAAATCGCTGCCATCAACGATGAAAATGCATTGCTTGATTTGCTCTTGGCGTGTGATTTTGCTGATGGACGACTGCAAGCTGCGCAAAAAATTCTCACGCAGTCAAATCTTGAACGCGCTTTGCCGGCGATGCGTAAGCTCGATAAGCGCGTCGCAAAATTATTGCAATCTCGATTAGATGCGTATGCACAAAATGCACAAGACCAATTAGCGGCACTGGCTAGTATCGATGTCGCTGATCGGCTATTACAGCAGCCTAC
>CAYXJI010000387.1:0-3619 GCA_964465175.1 uncultured Burkholderiaceae bacterium
GCTGGTGCAGAGCTTTCGCCAATCGGCCGGGAAAGCCCGGTACGACCGGCTCCGGCGCGCTGGAGCGGGCGCGGCGCCAGCGGGCGTTCGGCGATTTTTTATAGTTCGGGCGGAAGTTCCTCGTGAAAAATTACTATCCTAACTCCAGGGCGGGATTGGCGCGCGCCTCGCGTGACGGCGTCCAAGCCCAATAACGTACAACACTTCATAGGAAGGGGCTCATGAACAAGACTGAACTGATCGATGCCGTCGCCCAGGCGACCGACCTGTCCAAAGTCTCGGCGGGAAAGGCCGTGGACGCCGTGCTCGCCACCATCGGCAAGTCGCTTCGGAGCGGAGATGCCGTGGTGTTGACCGGATTCGGCACCTTTTCCATCCGGGAACGGCCCGCCCGGACCGGCCACAATCCCAAAACCGGCGAGCAGATGGAGATCAAGGCCAGCAAAACGCCGGTCTTCAAGGCTGGAAAAACCCTTCGCGATGGAATAAAATAACCAATTCTTCCGAGGGTGCTTAGCTCAGTTGGGAGAGCATCGCCCTTACAAGGCGAGGGTCGGGGGTTCAAACCCCTCAGCACCCACCAAGTTTGGATGCTGGAGCGGTAGTTCAGATGGTTAGAATACCGGCCTGTCACGCCGGGGGTCGCGGGTTCGAGCCCCGTCCGCTCCGCCAACATCTAAAAGGCGAACCTATGTTCGCCTGTTTTTATATTTCTCTTGGTATTTTTTTTCGAATTGATCGGTAGACCATGTTTGAGTATATTCGTACCCACAAACGCATCATGCAAGGCGTGCTCTTGGTGATTATTTTCCCATCGTTTGCCTTGTTCGGTGTTGATAGTTTCATGCGTTCGCGTGATGCCAGCTCTTCAGTGGCTACCGTGGCTGGTCAAGCCATTAGTCAGCAAGAGTTTGATCAGGCCGTACGTAGTCAATTAGATCGCTTGAAGCAAGCATATGGTCCTGAATTTGATGCGCAAATGCTCAATACGCAGGAAGCACGTCAAGGCATTTTAGATGACTTGATCTCTCGGAAAGCGATGAGTGCAGAGGCCGTGAAAAATAAACTGACTGTGACCGATCAAGCATTGCAGCAAAATATTCTTGAAACACCAGGCTTGAAAAAGCCAGACAATAGCTTCGACGTAGATCGTTATAAAAGTTTGTTGGCGATGCAAGGCATGACACCGACCATGTACGAAGCTAATTTGCGCCAAGATTTGGCTTTGCAGCAGTTGCTCAATTCGGTGCAAAATTCAGCGATCTCTTCAAAATCAGTAGCGGAACGTATCGCTTTGATTTCAGAGCAAGAGCGTGAAATCCAGTCCCTGAGTTTCAAAGCGAAGGATTTTGTCGCCGACGTCAAAATCACAGACGCCATCTTGCGTGCTTACTACGATAAAAATACGGCGCAATTTGAAATTCCAGAGTTGGTGAATGCGGAATATGTGGTTCTAAGTAACGATGCATTGGCAGAACAGATTGTGGTTGCTGATGTAGAAGTGCAGGCGCACTATGAGCAAAATAAAAAAAATTACACGACCGATGAGCAGCGTCGTGCGAGTCACATTTTATTGAATTTGAAGAGCGATGCGAGCGCAGATGAAGTTAAGGCTGTAAAAGAAAAGGCTAGCGCTTTGTTGGCGCAAGTACGTAAAAATCCAGATCAATTTGCGAAGCTGGCGAAAGAAAATTCTCAGGACGTCGGTTCTGGGGAACGTGGTGGTGATCTCGATTATTTTGCGCGCGGCGCGATGGTGAAGCCATTCGATGAAGCGGCGTTTAAATTAAAGCAGGGCGAAATTAGCGAGCTGGTACAAAGTGTATTTGGGATTCATATTATTCAATTGACGGCCTTTAAGCCGGTGACCATCAAGCCTTTGGACGAAGTGAAAGCGCAACTAGTCGCTGACATTAAAAAGCAAAAAGCGGCGAAAGCTTACGCCGAAGCTGCGGAGGCATTTACCAATATGGTGGACGAGCAGCCTGATAGTTTGAAACCGATTGCTGAAAAATTGAAGCTGAAGATTGAGCAACTGACGAATTTGCAGCGCCAAGCGATGCCGGGTGCGCCAGCGACGATGATTGCAAGCAATCCTAAATTTTTGAAGGCGATATTCTCTGACGATTCATTGAAGAAGAAGCGCAATACCGAAGCGACTGAAATCGCGCCAAGCACCTTAGTTTCTGGCCGTGTTGTTGAGTATAAGCCGGCGAGTAAGCGCCCATTTGATGAGGTGAAGGCCGTGATTCAAGCAAAAATTATTCAGACTGAATCTCTGGCGTTGGCAAAGAAAGCTGGAGAAGCAAAATTGCTGGCATTAAAAACGACCGACAATGCGTCTGGATTTGCTGATACCAAAACAGTCTCACGCTTGAAAAAGCCAGAACTAAGTAATGAAGCAATCTTGGCAGTTGTCAAAGCCGATGTGCAAAAGCTTCCAGCTTACGTTGGTGTTGAGCTTGCCGGTCAAGGTTATGATGTGTATCGTATTTCCAAAGTGAGTCAGGCTAGTCCTGACCCAGCGCGTCGTCTATCCGAGGCGAAACAAGTCGAAAATGCGATTGCGCAGCAAGAGGTGTTTAGCTACGTTGAAGCGCTAAAGAAGAAAGCCAAAGTGACGGTCAATCAGGCGGCTTTGTCAGCGAAATCAAGCCAAAACGCAGCACAATAAGCGACGTGTGATGGTCGGCGTAAGTCGCTCAATCGGGATCCTAGACTTTAATCGGCTTGGTGCCCGTTGTATGTCGGTCACTTAGTCGTTGCGTAACTCTTAAAAAAAGACAGTCTTGTGACTGTCTTTTTTTTGCCTAAAAACAGGACTAGCCGTGTGATTTTTCACAGCTTTGTCGTGGTATTTCTGTGAAATGTGATATTCCGATAAAAGTTGCTTTGCAATACAGGTTATATTTGATTTGTATCAATGTAGCTTATGGGAACGATTGCTATCCTGCATCTATGTATTTTTAACCGAGTGAGATCATGACAATAAACAATGAAAACACCTACAACTATCGAGTTGTTCGCCAATTTTCTGTCATGGCAGTGGTTTGGGGTGTAGTTGGTATGCTAGTAGGCGTACTAATTGCAACTCAACTTGCCTGGCCAGAATTTTTATCCGGTATATCGTGGTTAAGCTATGGACGTTTGCGTCCTTTGCACACGAATGCGGTGATTTTTGCTTTTGGCGGTTGCGCCTTATTTGCTACCTCGTTTTACGTTGTCCAGCGTACCTGTAACGCCCGCTTGTTTGGCGGCCCTTTGATTGAATTCGTATTTTGGGGCTGGCAATTGGTCATTGTGGCCGCTGCGGTCAGCTTGCCTTTAGGCTTTACTCAAGGTAAAGAATATGCTGAATTGGAATGGCCTATCGATATTTTGATCGCGGTGGTTTGGGTCTCCTACGCAGTCGTGTTTTTTGGCACGATCGTCAAGCGCAAGGTGGAACATATTTACGTTGCGAACTGGTTTTTCGGCGCCTTCATTGTTGCGGTTGCTGTTTTGCATATCGTTAATAGTGCAGCGATGCCAGTGTCTTTTATGAAGTCGTATTCCGCGTATTCCGGTGTGCAAGATGCGATGGTGCAATGGTGGTATGGCCATAATGCAGTTGGTTTCT
>CAYXJI010000388.1:0-3300 GCA_964465175.1 uncultured Burkholderiaceae bacterium
GAACGCACATCACGAAGTCTTGACGCGAGTCGACTATGTGACGCGAGTGAGCGGTGGGCGCGGCGCGGCGCGCGAGATCAGCGATTTTATTCTTCAAGCACAAGACAAATATCACACCGTCATGGCACCCTTTTTGGATAGATCGAATGACAGCTGATCGCATACGCAGTTGGCTAGGCGTGGCCTTGCTCGGCTTAATCATGTTGGGCAGTTTTTGGATCTATGAAGTCATGCGCCGCAATAACGAAGATCGTGTCAACGCCGCCAAAATCAGAAGCGAGCCAGACTATTTTGTGGAGGATTTTAATTTTGTGCGGCTATCGCAATCTGGCAAAACGAATTACCGTGTCACAGGAGAAAAATTAACCCACTTCCCCCAAGAAGATGAATTTGAAATTTTACAGCCGCGCATCGTCAGTATCGATGAAGATAAAACGCCAATGCTAATTCGTGCCGACCGTGCCATTGTCAAACAAAAGCTAAGAGAATCAGCCAACGCAAAACCGGAAGATCAAATTCATATGATAGACAATGTCATCATTGAAAGAGCCAAAAGTGCGAGTGCAGCGCCGATTATTATGGAAACCAGCACTTTAATACTGTTTCCAGATAGTGAAAAAATGAAGACGGATGCACGCGTGAAGATGACCACCCATCGCGCGACAATTAGTGCTTTTGGTATGGAGGCGAACAATGCCGACCAAAAAGTGCGTTTTCTTAAAAATGTGCATATTGAGATCGAGAATAAGTTGACGTCGAAGCTAGGAAAGTAAACACCCAGTTCAGAATACCCGATGTTTGAGCCACTATGAGCAGATGCCAAACCAATGACAAAGGATAAAAAATGCAGTTCAAAATCAGCAGCGCCAACACAAGCATGCGCTCAATTGCAAAACTAAGCACGACTTTTGCTGCCACACTCCTGCTTGCGAGCGCAACGATCACGAGCGCGCATGCGGAAAAAGCAGACAGCCAAAAAAGAACTTTAATCGATGCCGAGCACACCGTCTTCGATGGCAAAACTGGCACCAAAACTTTGACGGGCAGCGTGCAATTAACTCGCGGCACTTTGCTCATCAAAGCTGAAAATGCCGTAGAAACCGAAACCGCAGATGGGGGTGGTAGCGTGGTTTTATCGGGGCATGCGGGTAGCAAAGTTTTTTTCCGTCAAAAGCGCGATGGCGGCACTGATTTATGGATAGAGGGCTCGGCCGACCGCGTGGAGTACGATAAGAAAACTGAAATCGTGCGATTCATTTCTAAGGCGAATGTCCGTTACCTCAGTCAGCAAAAAGTAACGCAAGAGCAAAATGGTGAATTTTTGTCGTATGACAGCATTAACGATATCGCCACCGCGACCAACTCGACTTCCGGCAAACGCGTACCGGGTGCTGGCCACGTCACCTTTACATCCGAACCCAAACAAGCTAAGCCAGAAGCAAAGCAAGAAAAATGACTACCAGCACACTCACAATTCAAGGTCTACAAAAACGCTATGGCATGCGCCAAGTCGTGCGTGATGTATCGCTAGAAGTTAAAAGTGGCGAAGTGGTTGGCTTGCTCGGCCCTAATGGTGCAGGCAAGACGACCTCGTTTTATATGATCGTCGGCTTAGTGCCGTCCGATGCGGGGAAAATCGATGTTGATGGAACCGATATTTCTCACTTGCCGATTCACCAAAGAGCACGCTTAGGCCTGTCTTATTTACCGCAAGAAGCCTCGGTCTTTCGCAAACTGTCGGTAGAAGAAAACGTACGCGCCGTACTTGAACTGCAGCGCGATGCCGATGGCAAAGCACTCGCGCAATCCGAAATTAATCAGCGTCTCGATACTTTGCTAGAGGAATTGCAAATAGATGGTTTGCGTGAAAGCCCCGCACGAGCTTTATCGGGCGGGGAGCGACGTCGGGTAGAGATCGCACGCGCCCTCGCCACCAATCCCCGTTTCGTCTTGTTAGACGAACCCTTCGCAGGGGTGGATCCGATTGCTGTGATTGAAATTCAACGTATCGTGCGATTCTTAAAGGCACGCGATATCGGTGTCTTGATTACCGATCACAATGTACGTGAAACTTTAGGTATCTGTGATCACGCCTACATCATCAATCAGGGTTCAGTATTGGCCAGTGGGCGGCCCGATGAAATCATCACCAATGAGACTGTACGTCGAGTCTATTTGGGTGAACATTTCCGCATGTAAGCGATTGGCCTAACCATGAAGCAGAGCTTACAGCTACGCACCTCACAGCATTTGGCGCTAACGCCCCAATTGCAGCAATCAATACGCTTGCTGCAATTGTCGACCTTGGAATTACACCAAGAGTTAGAAGTCTTGCTGACAGAAAATCCCCTCCTAGAACGCGTTGATGATGCGCTGGATAATGCCGTGCGTTTGCTGGCAGATGGCTGCATCAACAATGCGACCCAGCAAAATGAAAGTGAATTTCAAAACACCGAAAAAACACTGGATGCTGCTAGCAGCAATGAAACTGCGGCGGAGCCAGTGGCCGATGCGGAAGCGACACAAAACAATAGCGATGACTGGAGTTTTGACGAAGTGCCTAGCAGCGGTTCAAAATCGAATAACGATGAAGAAGATGGTCGCCCACAATTAGAAGCGGCACAAACGACCTTAAGAGAACATTTGTTAGAACAAATGCGTCTGAATATCAGAGAGCCGCGTGATCGCGCCTTGATCGAATTAATCATCGACGCTATCGATGAAAATGGTTATTTATGCGAGAGCTTGGATGAAATCCACGAGAGCCTTCCGATTGATCTCTGTGTGGAATTGGAAGAGCTGCAATTTGCCTTAACCATGTTACAAAGTTTCGAACCTGAAGGCATAGGTGCGCGCAACACCGCGGAATGCTTGGCTTTGCAAATCAAACGCTTTCCCAAAATCCCCTTTGTGACGCGTCGCTTGGCATTACAAATTGTGGAACAGTATTTACCCCTATTTGCCCAACGCGACTTTACCAAGTTACGCAAATTTCTACAGTGCGATGACGAAGATTTACGTGAAGCCCAGGTCGTGATTCGCCAGTGCAATCCCAAGCCCGGATTAGCTTTTGCTATCGCCAAATCGGACTATGTAGTGCCTGACGTTGTGGTTAAAAAAATCGGTGACGAGTGGCAAGTCATGTTGAACCGCGATGTCATGCCACGCCTGCGCATCAATCAGATGTATGCAAGCTTAATGAAGCAGCAACGCGGTGATCCCTGCCTCAATCCACAACTGCAAGAAGCGCGCTGGCTCATCAAGAACATGCGCCAACGTTTCGACACCATTTTGCGCGTT
>CAYXJI010000388.1:3310-3617 GCA_964465175.1 uncultured Burkholderiaceae bacterium
ATTTTTTCACCCACGGTGCGGTCGCGATGAGACCCCTTGTTTTGCGCGAAATAGCTGATACACTAGGATTACACGAGAGCACTATTTCACGTGTAACAACTCAGAAGTTCATGCTGACACCACATGGCATGTTTGAGTTGAAATATTTTTTCGGTAGTCACGTCGCAACAGAAACAGGTGGTGAAGCATCTTCCACTGCGATACGGGCACTGATCAAACAATTAATAGGAGAAGAAGACCAGAAGAAACCCCTCTCGGACAGTAAGATCGCCGACATATTGGGAGAACAAGGCATGGTCATCGCGCG
>CAYXJI010000389.1:0-3615 GCA_964465175.1 uncultured Burkholderiaceae bacterium
CCAAATAAACCAAAACAACGATAACAAAACGGTACCAACCCCAATACTAATGCAAAAATGGAAAGAAGCCGCATGAAATCTAGTCATAAAATTTAGCTCACCAAACAAAAAACCAACAATCCACTTAAGGATTGCTGGCAAAAGTATTCAAATAAAATTTATCTAAAATATTATGGGCAATCACCAAAACCAGGTTTAAAACCTCTAATCGGCTCACATACTGAACCAGTATTAGTCCACAACATGTTTGCTCCGCCGGCTGGCGCAGTTGGTGTATCAATAATAGTGAGATTAGTAGAGCCGGCTGCGTTAGTTGCACCGGTTGTAACATTAATAATACCGTTCGCTACACTATTCACGGCCGTAATGTTTTTAGTCACTGCTATCGTAGGAATACCATTAGTACCAGCATTACAACCTGTTAAGGTTAGAGTATCCGCCAAGCAAACAGAAATAGCAGCTTTTGTTGATGCAATCTCAGCTGCAGCGCCTGCAGCACGTGTACGAGATGTATAATTTGAATACTGTGGAATAGCAATTGCAGCCAAAATACCAATAATAGCTACAACAATCATCAACTCAATTAAAGTAAAACCAGCTTGAGCACGCTTAATCATAATTGTCGACTTCATTTTAAAACTCCTTAATTAGATATACGAAACAACTTGGACACTACAATCTATACCTAGCAAACACCATGCCACATTCAAAACGTTCTAAAATCGCCCTAGCACTGCCATTTTTTGACATAAACCAAGATTATTCACAGTCAACTGACAAAAAATGTCAATCACCTGTCAATCATGGACCTAAATCACCCCCTCCAAACAAAACACCATCTTCGTCCCAGATAAATCAATTTCATCACCATTTACTAAAACGCGAGGGCGAGCATCTATTGTTTCAGAATTAATTTTCGGAAATACTTTACCTTCGACAAAAGCTAGCTTAAAACGATTACCCTCTCGAGTAATTGACACAACCAGTATCCCAGGGCTACCTAACACGGTTACGGGTTTAGCAAGTAACATTTCCTTACCTTCATTCGCTCCAGTTAAGACTTTAATTTTTCCTACACGCAAGGTCTCATCTGGTGCCGCAACGTATTTATCGTCCTCGACAACAAACTTCAATTGATATTTACCTAAATCAATCACGTCGCCATCTTGTAGCATGTGTTTTTTGATTGGCTGTCCGTTGACCGAAGTACCATTAGTACTTCCCAAATCCAAAATAAATGATCCCTCAGAGGTTGTGTCAATCGCAGCATGTCGTCCGCTGACTGCTAGATGATCGAGTACCAAATCATTCCCCGGGCGCCGTCCAATATTCATTCTTGCTCGATCAATATTCTGCTCTCGCTGGACTTGCCCATTAAAACTCACCACAACTTTCGTCATATTAAATCCATCAAATACAAATTAAATTTTCAAGTGGGAAACCAAGTCGCAATGGTGCGCCGCTTTAATTGGCATATCTTTTATAAAACAAATTCAACGCGCTAGTAGACTTGATGACAGCAAAGACATTTTTTCGCTCATTCTTATTGTCTTTTAGCTAGCGAAAATATACTCCATAAAACGTCGATCGTGCAATTCTTTGACTCGTATTAAAACAACAGAAATATTATCTAAACCACCCTGCCGATTAGCTAAATACACCAATGTTTTGCAGCAAGTATCCAAATCCATTGATTGCTCACGCAAGACATTTTGTATGTGAATTTGATCTAACATGTCTGATAAACCATCCGAACAGAGCATGTAGATATCACCGGCCTTCATTTGATGCTCGTGCACCTCGACTTCAATTTCATCGTGAGAGCCGACCGCACGTGTGATTAAATTTTTAATCGGAGAGAGATGTGCGTCAGCGACCGATATTAAGCCTGCATCTATTTGAGCTTGAAGAACAGAGTGATCGCGCGTAATTTGCTCTATAAAATTATCGCGAAAGCGATAGGCGCGAGAATCACCGACGTGTCCAATTAATAAGCGATCAAAATAGCTCAAGGCTACCACGATGGTGGTGCCCATACCGAAATTATCGGGATTGAGATTGGCTTGGTCGATCACTTGTCCGTTGGCGAAAGTAACCGCATCGTTGATCCACTTGGCAGGCGTCGATGTTTGCCAGGGCAATCGCGGCATCCAACTGGCTGCTTGCCTTTGCTGGATTTGCTCATGCACGATGTCCACGCTCATTTTACTTGCAACTTCGCCTGCGTTATAGCCGCCCATACCATCAGCCAAGATCGCCAAACCGATATCAGCATTGATCTCGATGGCGTCTTCGTTATGGCTACGCACCAATCCAATATCGGTGTGACTGGCAAATTCCAAGACAGTTTGTACAAACATGGACGAAAGATTCTTATGGTATCGACGAACAACAATCGAGAAATGAAAACTTGCAAACGAAAAATCCGAAGATTATGGGCAAATACTAGCCTACGGCAAAGTACAAAATCATAAACGCTTTGAGCTTAACATTAATGAAGCAAATTATGGCCTTACAACAATAAAATTAATGTTTCAATAGCGCAACCGCAACAATTTTATTGCAATTTACGTTATTACTTCGATAAAAATAAGAACCAAATACCGATGCGCCACATCACAATTCACTCATACGAAGAAAATAGGCAAAAAAATAGGGAAGCTGCAAAGCCTCCCTATTTTTCACCACTTAGCACTTATTTGGACCGATTCCCCACAATAGAATGAAGAGAACTTCGGTTCTTCAATGAAATTACAGCATTGCTTTCAACAAACGCGCCATTTCGGACGGATTTTTCGTTGCTTTGATACCGCATTCTTCCATGATGTCCAATTTGGCTTGCGCTGTATCAGCACCACCAGAAATCAAGGCACCAGCATGGCCCATACGTTTACCTGGAGGCGCAGTCACACCAGCGATGAAACCAACGACCGGTTTCTTCATATTGTCGCGTACCCAGTAAGATGCATTCGCTTCATCTGGACCACCGATTTCACCGATCATGATCACAGCGTCTGTATCTGGATCATCGTTGAACATCTGCATGACGTCGATATGCTTCAAACCGTTGATGGGATCGCCACCAATACCAACCGCAGAAGATTGACCCAAACCGAGTGCAGTCAATTGACCAACAGCTTCGTATGTCAATGTACCAGAGCGGGAAACCACGCCGATACGACCTTTACGGTGGATATGACCTGGCATAATGCCGATCTTGATTTCGTCTGGAGTGATCAAACCTGGGCAATTAGGGCCGAGCAATTTTGTTTTGCTACCGGCTTTTGCCATGCGGTCTTTCAACATCATCATGTCACGAACAGGAATACCTTCCGTGATACAGATCGCCAAATCGAGATCCGCCTCTACCGCTTCCCAGATCGCAGCTGCTGCACCTGCTGGTGGAACGTAGATCACAGAAACCGTTGCGCCTGTTGCTGCTTTAGCTTCAGATACGTTTGCAAAAATTGGAATGCCTTCGAAATCTTCGCCAGCTTTCTTAGGATTTACACCGGCAACGAAACAGTTTTGACCGTTTGCGTAATCGCGGCACATACGTGTATGGAACTGGCCAGTTTTGCCAGTGATACCTTGGGTGATGACTTTAGTGTCTTT
>CAYXJI010000390.1:0-3589 GCA_964465175.1 uncultured Burkholderiaceae bacterium
AGACAATTTTGCTCCCTCAACCACACCCTGCGTAGATTTTTCCATCGCGGCAACCGCATCATGAGTATCCGTTTGAATCGTACGAACCAGCGCACCAATCTGTTTGGTCGCTTCCGCTGAACGTTCCGCAAGGCGCTGAACCTCTTCCGCAACAACGGAGAAGCCTCGACCTGCTTCACCTGCAGACGCCGCCTGAATCGCCGCATTCAACGCCAAAACGTTGGTCTGTTCAGAAATATATTTATTGAAGAGCGGAATTATGCGCATTTCTTGAATTTGTTCGCGAATCTCGTTCATGCCTTTGATCGTATTTTCCACCGCTAAGGCACCTTGTTCCGCCGCAGCAACCGATTGACGCGCAACCTCAGCGGATTCATTCGCGGAGCGGGAGACTTCGGTAATATCATTCGCCATCGTGGTAATCGCTTTACCAGCATCGACAATCTCACGTGCTTGTTGATGTGAAGCTTCCAACAATTCATCGGAAATGGTTTGCGCTTGTGAAGACGCGCTAGTAACTTGTACCGCCGTATTCGTCACGCGACCGACCAGACCACGCAACTCTTCCACCGTGTAATTAACAGAATCGGCAATCGCGCCAGTAATGTCTTCGGAAACCGTTGCTTGAACTGTCAAGTCACCATCCGCCACTTCTTGCAACTCGTTCATTAATCGCAAAATCGCCGCCTGATTTTGTTCGTTCACCGCGTTCGCTTGTTCCTCTTGCTTCTGCGCCAATTGCATTTGCGCATCGGCCTCGACACGACGTTGATTCGCCTCTTTGGTACGGTTACGACTGTCTTGCAAGAGAACGATCGCAATACCTGTCGCGGCAATCAGCGCCAACACTGCCGTCACCATCAAGAACCAGAACGATAAATTGGTCGAATCTTGTTGCGCCGTATAAGTTTTTTCTAGCGTAGAAATTTTTTGCTTTAATTCTTCGTTTTCATTAAAGATCAACTGCTCAGATTTTTTCGCTTCAATAAAATCGTTACTTTTCGATAAAATGTTATTCACGTGCTTGCGGTATTCAACAAACACATTTTGCAATTCAGTGAGTTTGGCGCGGGTCGCAGGTTCTTTTGTGGCCGCTAATTTATTGATTTCACTACCGTTCAAAAATCCTTCAATCAATTCAAAAAAGGTATTCGCATCTTTACCCAGCAAAAAGGATTTCTCTGGGTTGATACCTTCAGGCGTCATAAATTCACTGGCGCTTCGTGCTAAACGTTGGGTTAACATCACTAACTGACCCGACGCGAAAATCGCTTGTGCCGCCGCACCACTTTGCACTTTTTGTGTGGAGATTTCATCCGACAAACTCGCCAAGGTTGGCGACAACAAGTTCATGTTTTCCAAATCGTCCCGAAAACCAGCCAATTCTTTTTTGGATTTCAATACCACCGTCGCGGCACGATCAGAATTAGACCATGCGCGCTTAGTCGCCTGCAGCACAGGCGTCAACGTTGTACTAGGCTTAGCAATCGTACGGCCTTTGTATTCGCCACCATTGAGTAACACGTTCAAGTTGGCGTTAATCGCTTTTTGACTTTCTTCCAATTGAGAAAATGCCGCTGGCTTGCCGTAAATCGCATTCGGAGCGGCCTTACCAATACGCTGCGAGTGCATCAAAATCTCACCGGAAATCTGCGCCTGAGTAGAAATCAATGCAGACTGACTTGAATTCAACCAAACGAAGAACGCACTCATAACCAGCGAAATCGACATCGCGATCAATAAATAACGGATTTGTTTTTGCAGTGGCAAATGACCGATCAAGGGCAAACGCACATCGCGGCCTGCGTCCATAGCATTACCAACAATAGTCGCATCAACGCGATCTATGGTTCTGTCTTCAAACGGAATTTCTTCTTTGACGACTACTGGTGGAGGTTCAATGTAGTCGTCACTAACAAGACGGACATTTTGTGCTTCTTCAATCGCCGCACCCGGTAAAATCTCACTCTCGATTGCATGCATCGGTGTTTCTGAAGCTTGATTCGCAAAGCCAAGTTCTTGGACTTCTTGATCCTCAGTCGAATGTGGTTGGGTATTCAATGCCATTACAAAATCTCCTAAACGATTGAAAAGCTAGGCTTTCTTTATACTACTGATCCGTCAATACTAAAATAATTACAAGCCGATTTGAAGAAACTCATGGTCTTGCACCAAGAGTGACAGGCTTAGCTGTGACCATATCTGCCCATCAGCATCCACAAATTTGTTTAAGACCCATGGCTTCGCTGTTTTTCCTAGTGCGGCTAACTCTTCGCTATCATCGACCAATTGCATCTCATCGGCATTGCGCAAGCCCAAGACTTTGGAAATTAACAATCCACTGTTGAACGATAAGCTATTTGAGAATGCCAAAATCCGACATGAAGAATCCAAGAAAGTCGGATCACCACCTTCAAATGAGGAGTAGTCTACGACACTCGTCAAACTACCACGGACGTTTGTCAGTCCGAGGTACCAGGGTTTGGTCAAGGGAACCTGTGTCATATTGCCTGAGGTGACGATCTCTCCAGCCTCACGCAAATCAATTAAATACCGTGTACGTCCGATTAACACACCGAGTTGATTGGCTCGAACATGAGAGCCGGCTTTAGCGGCCTGCATACGCTCCATCAACTGCGCTTGGAAATCACGTAAACGGGCTCGGCGCCCAACTGACTTAGAGACTGTTGAATCTGGCTCAGTGAGCGCTAATTTATCGACGGTATTTTCTGTCATAGCTAAGATCGATTAACCGAGTGCCGCAATTTTTGCCAACAACTCTTGTGGGTCAATTGGTTTTACCAAGTAATCCCGCGCACCTTGGCGCAATCCCCAAATTCGATCTGTTTCTTGGTTTTTGCTAGTGCAAATAATGACGGGCACATCTTGCGTATCTGGATCGCGCGAAATCGCACGCGTGATTTGAAAACCATTTTGACCTGGCATGACCACGTCCATCAAAATCAGTTGCGGTTTATCTGCTTTGATCTTCAATAACGCGTCTTCGCCATTCTCGGCAGTGGACACCGAGAAACCATTTTTAACGAGTATATCGGTTAAGAAATAACGTTCCGTTGGAGAATCATCAACGATTAAAATCTTTTGTATTGCCATTTTCAACCTCGAAAAATATTTTTAAAACTTATTTAAAACTCGTCAAAATATCAATCTGAAAGTACTTCAGAAGTATATTTACGCACTGTTTTCAGCAAACTATCTTTGGTAAAAGGTTTGGTGAGGTACTCTTCAGAGCCCACCATAGCTCCCCGTGCACGGTCAAACAAACCATCTTTAGAAGACAGCATAATGACCGGGGTGTCGCGAAACTTGGCACTCTTTTTGATTAATGCGCAGGTTTGATAACCATCTAAGCGCGGCATCAAAATGTCACAAAATATTAGGTGGGGATGGGTATCGTTGATTTTGGCAAGCGCATCAAAACCGTCTTCGGCCAAAACCACTTTATAACCAACTTGCCCCAAGAATATTTCTGCGGATCGACGAATAGTACTACTGTCGTCTATCACCATGATTCTTAAATTTTCATTGCCTGTTGAGCTTGACATGGGACGTTCTCGGAGTGGAAAGA
>CAYXJI010000391.1:0-3581 GCA_964465175.1 uncultured Burkholderiaceae bacterium
CTTTCTTCGCATGGCATCCACCATCACCTAGAAACCGTGGCGCTGATAAATCAAGTCACAAGCTTGAATAAGATTGACAGAAATATTTAAATTTTCATCTGCGTCGACTTTTTAAGTTCGATGCCAATGATTCAAAAAACGGTTTTTAGGTCTCCTCATGAATGACAATAAATTAGTTCCATTGCGCATTAAGATCGACGCTATCGATGCGGCGATTTTAGATTTACTGAATCAACGTGCGCGTGTTGCCCAGGAAGTGGGTCACGTCAAAGCAGAGACTAATGCCCCCGTGTTTCGCCCAGAGCGCGAGGCGCAAGTTTTGCGCAATATGGCTGCGCAAAATACGGGGCCTTTGCATAGTGACGATATTCAATTGATTTTCCGTGAAGTGATGTCGGCATGCCGGGCTTTAGAGCGCCGAGTGGTGGTGGCATTTTTAGGTCCCGTCGGCACCTTTAGCGAACAAGCAGTCTACAAGCAGTTCGGTCATGCAATCGAAGCCTTGCCTTGCATTTCTATCGACGAAGTATTTCGTGCGACAGAAGCGGGTACCGCGGATTTTGGTGTCGTGCCAATTGAAAATTCTTCTGAAGGTGCGATCAACCGCACTTTGGATTTATTGCTGCAAACGAGTTTGGCGATTAGTGGTGAAGTCGCGATTCCTGTTCAGCATAGTTTGATGAGCAAGGCTGGTACGATGGAAGGCGTGACGCGCATTTGCGCCCATTCGCAAGCACTTGCGCAATGTCAGGCGTGGCTCAATCAACACTATCCGCATGTGGAGCGCCAAGCAGTGGCTTCGAATGCGGAAGCCGCCCGTATGGCCAGTGCCGATTACAGCGTGGCAGCGATTGCCAGTGAGATTGCGGGGCATCAATATAACCTTGGTATCGTCAGCGCCCATATCCAAGATGATCCGCATAATCGCACACGCTTTGCGGTAGTCGGACGTTTGCATACGACACCAAGTGGCAAAGATCAAACTTCCATCGTATTGGCAACGCCAAATAAAGCTGGTGCAGTTTATAACCTGTTGGCGCCACTCTCTAAACATGGCGTTTCCATGACACGTTTTGAATCGCGTCCAGCGCGTACGGGCAATTGGGAATATTACTTTTACGTTGACGTTGAAGGACATGCCATGGATGCTAAGGTCAAAGCGGCGATGGATGAATTGAATCGCGACGCAGCGTTTTTTAAGATTTTGGGATCGTATCCTTGTACGGTTTGAAGTGAGAATGGGCGCGATTTCGTAGGGCGGGTGAAACCGCGCTGCACAGGTGTTTAATTGGTTAGCAGCGCGGGTTTCGCCCGCCCTACAATGCGGTAATCCCTGAGCGGACAATAGCGACAATTAAAAATGATTGAATCTTGCAAAGCGTTTGAACTGGCATAAAGATGGAAAAACAGGCGACGCACGCGCGTCCACTTTTTAACAAGATAGTTCTTATAGGCGTCGGCTTGATCGGCGGTTCGTTTGCTTTGGCTTTAAAAAAAGCGAACGCAGTGACGCATATCCTTGGTTTAGATCGCCATTTAACTTCTTTGGAAGCTGCGAAACAACTTAATATTATTGATGGTTTTAGCGACGATATGGCATCAGCCGTGGTTGATGCTGATTTGATCATGATCGCGACACCTGTTGCGCAAACAGCCAAAATACTCAGCGCGATTTATCCTTATTTGCAATTAAATACGATAGTCACCGATGCTGGTAGTACCAAAGCGGATGTGGTTGCTGTTGCCCGTACCTCGCTGAAAGAAAAAATTGGCCAATTTGTCCCTGCGCATCCGATTGCGGGGCGGGAAAAAAATGGTCCAGAAGCCGCCATTGATGATTTGTACGTCGGTAAAAAAGTGGTGATCACGCGTCTGGTAGAGAACAGCGATCAAGCTATTGAGAAAGTTTCTCAAGCTTGGTCGCTGTGCGGCGCGATCATCCATCATTTGAGTCCGCAAGAACACGATCAGGTTTTCGCCTCAGTCAGTCATTTGCCGCATTTGCTGGCGTATGCGCTGGTGGATGATATTGCAGAAAAGCCGCACGCAGACCGCTTGTTTCAATATGCTGCCAGCGGCTTTCGTGATTTCACTCGAATTGCAGGCTCTTCACCAGAAATGTGGCGCGACATCAGCTTGGCGAATCGCGATGCGATCTTGGAGGAACTTGATTCCTATCGTCTTAAATTGACACAATTGCGCATGAGTTTGGCGAGTGCTGATAGTGTTGCTTTAGAAGCGATTTACAGTCGGGCACAAACAGCACGTTTGAACTGGATTGCAGCAATCGAAGCTGCGGAGACGCAGAATAAAGATGGTGGCGATTGAGTAGGTGTAAGTAGGTATAAGTAGATAAAGTAGCTATAAGTAGGGTGCGCTGTGCGCACCAAATGTTTTAGAGCGCGGCGCGCATGGTGTGCACAATCTAGGTACGATTCAATCGTAAAAATATTTGAGAAAAGCATGAAAGATCAAACAAAACATTACCCACCGTATCTCGATTTGCATCCCGTGATGAAGGTGCAAGGCACAGTAGGTTTGCCGGGTTCTAAAAGCATTTCAAATCGTATTTTGTTGTTGGCAGCATTGTCTAAAGGTACAACGCAAATTCACGACCTGCTGGCATCTGACGATACCATGGTGATGCTCAATGCTCTGCATAGTTTGGGTGTGCATTGGACGCAAGATGGTGATAGGCAAAATTACACGGTAGTCGGTGCTGACGGTCATTTTCCGCATCAGCATGCTGATTTATTTATGGGTAATGCTGGTACAGCGATTCGCCCTTTAGTCGCTGCACTGGCAGTGTTGGGTGGTGACTATACGGTGCATGGTGTGGCGCGTATGCATGAACGCCCGATTGGTGATTTGGTGGATGCTTTAATTGCAGTGGGTGCGCAGATTGACTATACGGGTAATCCGGGTTATCCCCCGTTGCACATCAAGCGTGGTCATATTCATGCGCAGCTGATGCAAGTAAGAGGCAACGTTTCTAGTCAATTTTTGACCGCTTTGTTGATGGCGTCGCCACTCGCAGCGCATCATGGTGATGTGGTGATCGAGGTGGTTGGCGATTTGATTTCCAAACCTTATATCGAAATTACACTGAATTTAATGGCGCGTTTTGGCGTGGAAGTTGTGCGCGATGGCTGGCAGCGATTTACGATTAAGGCGGGTCAACATTATGTGTCCCCAGGTGTCGTGTATGTGGAAGGCGATGCCTCTTCCGCTTCCTACTTCTTGGCAGCCGGTGCGATCGCTGGTGGTCCAATTCGGGTGGAGGGTGTGGGTAAAAATAGCATACAAGGCGATGTGCGTTTTGCCGAAGCACTAGAAAAAATGGGCGCTAAAATAACCATGGGTGAGAATTGGATAGAAGCAGAAACGCAGGGCGCTTTGCAGGCAATTGATATGGATTTCAATCATATTCCTGATGCTGCCATGACAATCGCGATGGCTGCTTTGTATGCAAATGGCACGACCACTTTGCGTAATATCGAAAGTTGGCGCGTTAAAGAAACGGATCGCATTGTGGCAATGGCAACAGACGGGGTTGTGCCGGCTGAGGGTTCATCCGCCGG
>CAYXJI010000392.1:0-3581 GCA_964465175.1 uncultured Burkholderiaceae bacterium
TCTGTAACGAGAGAGCTATCGATCAATTATGTTTAGGAAAAAAAAACAACAGATACAAATCAATAGCCGAGTTGTGACGAACAATAATTATTTCGTAAAATACAGATAAGTTGAATGTTTAAAAAAAAACGTGGATAACCAGAGGTGCTCCACGTTTTCGTTTGAACTGGGAGTAGCTTATGTCGCCACCTTCACTACCATCCCAGCGGGCGTATCCTCAACCTCAAACCCCGCCGCCTTGATCTCATCACGCAAACGATCAGACTCTGCCCAGGCTTTGTTTTGACGGGCAAGCTTACGTTGTTCCACGAGTTCTAAAATATGCGCTGGGATTTCCGTTTTCTTCGGTTCCCAAGCTTTCAAATTGAGACCCAACATTTGATCGAAATAATCTAACGTGGCTTTTTTATCGGCGTCGCTGACATTCGATTTCAACATTTCCCACATCACCGCAATTGCCTTAGGTAAATTCAAATCTTGGTCGACCTCGGCTTTGAAGCGATCCGCGTATTCTTGGTTGATGTTGCCGCCCGCTGGCAAGTTGAAGTAGGTGTCGCGTAGGCGATTCAAACCTGTTTGCGAGGCTTTTAAAGATTCCCAGCTAAAGTTTAATTGACTGCGATAGTGCGCCGATAAACAGAGCCAACGATAGGCGAGGGGATCGACATTTTCATCGATCAGTGTTTGTAAACGCAAAAAGTCGCCGCTCGATTTGGACATCTTGCCCGCATCAATTTGCAAGAAATAGCCATGCATCCAAAAATTGGCTAAGCGCGTGCCGTGGCAGGCTTGGTTTTGGGCGATCTCATTACTGTGATGAATCGCAATATGGTCTTCGCCACCGCAGTGAATATCAAACCAAGGTTCTAAGTATTTAGCTGACATCGCAGAGCATTCGATATGCCAACCTGGGAAGCCTCGACCCCATGGGCTGTCCCATTCCATTTGACGGGTACTAGCTTCTGGGCTGAATTTCCACAACGCGAAGTCGGTGGGGCTTTTCTTTTCGCCGAGTTCGACGCGTTTGCCTGCTTCTAAGCCTTCGCGATTCAGGCGTGCCAGATAGCCGTAATCGTCTTGTTTTGAGGTGTCAAAATAGATGCCATCGGACGTACGATAGGTGTAGCCTTTTTCTACGATCACGCTGATGAAGTCGATTTGCTCGACGATATGATCAGTGGCTTTACACCAGATTTTTGGCTCTAGGATGTTCAGCCGTTGAATGTCTTCTTTAAATGCTACCGTGTATTTCTCGGCGATTTCCCATGCTGTTTGACCGGTACGGCGTGCGCCTTTTTCCATCTTATCTTCGCCGTCGTCGCCATCGGAAACGAGGTGACCCACGTCAGTAATATTGACGACGTGGCGTACCGAATAGCCATTTAATTCCAAAGCGCGACGTAAGACATCTTCAAATAAATAGGTGCGTAAATTGCCGATGTGGGCATAGTCATACACGGTTGGGCCACAACAATACAATCCGACCCAGTCTTGATGAATAGGAGAGAAAGTGCGCAGGGAGCGTTCCCAGTTGTCGTAGAGTTGTATGGCCATGAATATTTACGTTAAATTTAGTTGAGTTTTGAATTGCGTTTTGAGCAAATGTAGAGCTGATTTTGAGTTGGGTAATTTGCTTGCAATGCTTGCAGACCCTAGTTCCTGCGAAACGCGGAAATGTGACATCAGGCTGCTTTCGCTATTATCGCTTAAATCGACTTTTTTTCGAAATAGGGTGCCCAAATTGATCTTTTTTTCTGCGGAGACGGAAGTGATTTTTAGATTTACCGACCCATTCGACGCAAGATGTATTAATTTGTGTCAATTAATTTGATAATGCTGGCGCTGGCGCTAAACTGAAATTATGCTTAAAAGTAAGTTGATGCACACCATTAAAACGAAATCGAGGCGGGGAGGACTATGACTACTTCCTATCCAGAGGTAAGCGACGCAGAACTCCGCGCGCAGTACCAGAAACCAGATCAAGCACAGGCGCAAAAAATACTGCGTTTCATCTTGTATGTGAGTCCGGTTTTGTCGTATGTCGATTTGGTGGTGCTGGGTGTGGGGACTCCCTTCTTACTGCTGCTTGCTTTGCGCCTGGGCGCGATGGGATACACTTGGTGGATTTTGCGTAAGGCGTCTCATGCCGCGCCATTTTCTCCTCTCGAACAGCATTTGTTTTATTGGGCGGCTTTGATCCTGATTAGTCAATTGTTGAGCGATTTTTTGTCGCCAGCGACCTATCTTGGACATTTCTATGTTGACGCCTGGATTTGTATGGTGAGTGCTATCGTTCTGCCGATTCGGGCAGCTTATGTAAAGCGTTTGATATTGCCTTATTTGCTTGCTGTCGTGTCGTTGAGTTTGCGTAAAATTTTCCCTAATGTGGCACATCAAGTTATCGTGCTATCAGTGTTGTTATTAAGTGCCTATACGGGCAAAGCAGTGGCGGCGACGATGTATAAATTCCGTTTGAAATTATTAAGCGCAGAATTTGAATTGCAACGTAAGGAAATCACCGATCCCTTGACTGGCGTGTTGAATCGACGTGAATTTTTACGCGTTGCCGAAGCGGAGTTGTTGCGACATTCACGACTTGCCAAGCCATTATCATTGCTGATCTTTGATGTCGATGGATTAAAACAAATCAACGCGCAATTTGGTGCGGGCAGTGCCGACATGGTCTTAGTTGAAATTAGCAAACGCATGCAACGTGCTACCCGCAATTATGATTGTTTGGCGCGTTATGGTACCGAAGAATTTATCGTACTCTTGCCTGAAGCGGAAGCGGCAATCGCTAGCAAGGTTGCCCAGCGCGCGGTGCATACGATAGCGGCGATACCCATCCCGGTTTCGGGGAAAGAAGTAAGAGTTAGTGCGAATGTAGGTATCGCTAGTCTGCGTAAAGACGATAATCTGACCGCCATGTTACTACGTGCCGAAGACGATTTGCGGCGCGTCAGAAGCGCTACACCTATCCTTTCAGAAGTCTCGCATGACATGGTTTTTGCTTAGTGTCAGACTCAACCTCAGCCTTCAACCCCCATTTCTAGCTTTCCTAAGTCCAAACTTGGCTTCAACGAGCCTCGATGTTGTATTTGTTTGGCAAATCCAAAATTGTCTTGTTACCACTGGGTTTTTGGGGAATAATTTTTGCTTAAAAATAAAGTTTAAAAATTTATTTGTTTTGTTTATCACTTGTTGTCGAATGAATTCCAATGTGCTGGGGAAAATGAAATGCACTATGTTCTTAGGTTGGCCCTACTGATCTTTTGTTATTTGCTTCCACTTGAGCTCGTGGCACAAGAAAAAATTGAACTCGAGCATATGGTATTGACCGACGGTGTGGATCGTAATACGCGTCAATTTAAAAACAAATTGGCTTCACCGGTTCGTGGTAAAAAAGCGTATTTATGGATGCAGCTGCGTGGTTCCGCAGCACTGCTTGAGGCGTTGAAACTGAGTAAGCTAGGCAGCTTACCGATTCGCCATGCTTGGTATAAATATCAAAGTGATGAGATTAGTGCGGAGACGCCGGATACCTTAAGTTTGAGTGTCGATCTTTCTGTTGGAAGGAAAGA
>CAYXJI010000393.1:0-1045 GCA_964465175.1 uncultured Burkholderiaceae bacterium
TTGATGCGAATGAGGCGCTAATAGCGCGCTATTAGCAACGAAGCGTAGCAAAAATAGCCGAAAATGCGCCGTCAGCACGCTATTAGCACCGCAGGTGTGCCTAGTGGAAAATCTGGGTTAAAGTATTACTTCTTGCCACTTATTTTGCTATCGCTCTTACTATTCGTAGGCGCTTGTTTCCAACGCTGTACGATCTTTTGCAGCGTTTGGTCTTTGCTCATGGCGGTGAATTCTTGTTGTAGGCGTTGGACTATTTCTGGTGCCGTGTTTTTGCTCAGGCCGATATACAGGGCGGTGTCACGTGGCAGATGTAGTACTTGATTCACTTGTTCGGGGCTGATGCCGCAAGTTTCCAAAAATGAATTGATGCCATTGGGGTCGAAGGGGATCAAATCGACTCGGCCAATTTTGAATTTATTGCAATTTGAAATATTCGATGGCGCGGTATCGATGCGGTAGGCCAAAGACTTTAAGAGTGTCAGTGTCGAATTACCCGCGATGTCGCCAATCAGATAGGGACTGACATCGCGTAATTCGCTAATCTGAATGTCTTTGCGGGTGGCCAATCGATAGAGCCAGACTTCGCTGGTCGTGATCGGCCCTATCCAGTGATAAGTGCGTTCGCGAACCGCAGTGCGTGCGATGCTGAAGATCATAGTATTGCTATCGAATTGGGCTAATTGCTGCGCGCGCGGCCAAGGCACGACCTCGACTTGCAGCGGGTAACCCGCACGCTCTACTAGCGTCTTTAGCACATCAAAAACTAAGCCTTGAACTTGACCATCCTTAGAAAAATTATAGGGAAAAGTCTCTGCGCTGGTGACGGCTCTAATAGTCGGTTTGGGTGCGGTGTCCTTTGCCAGGGCTTTGTTGTATGCCAGTGCCTGGTCGCTGCCAGACCAAAGTAATGACAGGCACAGCCATTGGCAAATCAGTAAAGGGCCTACTAATTGAGGTCTAGGAGACCGGGTCTTCCCAATGCGTCCGAATGAGGTAAATGGTCTTGGCATGATCTAGTGAATGGACGGGTTGGCTGTGCGGATAT
>CAYXJI010000393.1:1055-3575 GCA_964465175.1 uncultured Burkholderiaceae bacterium
TTATAGTAGCGTGAAAAATCAATTTTGCTCGTGCTTTTGTGGCGAGGTCTTGGTAGTACAACAGCCGTATTGGGTATCATGCCTGTTTTATGAAAACGTATTGATCACTATGTCTCAGTTTCAAACACCTTTTAACCAGCCGACCAGTCACGCTTTCCCCGAACCCGGTGCAGGTCGGCCTAGTGATCAGGATTTCGCCCAAGTCCTTTTGCAAAGAGTCAGAAATCATTTGATCGACTATTTAGAAGTCGCGGCCTCATTTGAGGCGCAACGCAGCTTCCAAGAAAATTCGCCTGATTTGGATGTGCCGAATGAGATTATCCAACAGTGGTCGGATTGGGTCAGTCCAGAGTGGGAGAAGGAACTAGTCGCGCCGGTGTTTTCAGAAGATGAATTAGTCGCGATACGCCAGTTTCAAACGATATGGCAGGCCATCGCCCAAGACTTGGTGCAACCATTGCCGACTTTGCCCATTTTGCAGCATTCCCCCTTGTGGGAAAAATTACGAACTTGCGCCGAGCAGACACTCAGTATCTTCACGACACGCGGCCGATTTTCGGCTGCAAAAGCGCAGGAAATTAAGGCTTGATTTCTTTAAAATTTGAATTGCGTTTTGAATAAAGGCAAAATATTCACGACACTAAAGCAGAAAATGTTGTTTTAAACCTTATCCTGTCTTTGCCCTGCATTATTTGCAATACAGTTAGCAGCGAAGCACGTATGATGGCATAACACTCACACGTTTCAATGCACAAAAATGAGGGCACAACTAATGAGCAGCTTAAGAATTCGTCTGACATTGTTGTTTGGCGCTTTAGCCTTGACAATAGGGATTGCTGTCTCGGTAGCGATCAATCATTTTGTCAGCTTACGCATGACAGAAGCCAAGGGCGATTCGCTACAAAAGCTAGCGCAGTCCATTGCCATGTCGATTTCCGAAAATCTCCGTGAGCGTCAGCGCGAAGTGAGCTTGTTGGCGCAATCGCCTTTGTTAATGCAGGCCGCGCTCAATAGCAGCGAGTTACAAAAACACCTAGATCGCACAAAAAACACCTATCGTCACTACGCTTGGATTGGTGTGACAGATGCGCAAGGCGTAGTACAGACAAGTTCGGATGGTCTATTAGCAGGTGAGAGTGTCGCCACTAGACCGTGGTTTATTCAAGGTGCTAAAACGAGTTTTTTTGGCGATGTGCACGAAGCCGTTTTGTTGAGTCAATTTTTGACGGCGGGGCAAGCCCCCGATGCGCATCGCGAACCTTTGCGTTTTGTCGATTTTGCCGCCCCGATTTTTGATGCCCACGGCAAAGTGCGCGGTGTGCTAGGCACTCATGCGCACTGGCGTTGGGTAGACGAAATCATTCAGCGTCATTTGTCTGCAACTAGTAAAACAGAGTCCGTAGAAGTCTTTATCACGAATAAAGACCAGACCGTGTTATCGCCCTTTGCGGCGGTGGGCAAAGTCCTCTTACCTAAGCAATTGGCGTCCAGTCAAGAATATCAAATGACGCGCTGGCCGGATCAGCAAGACTACTTAGTCAGTAGTATTCCGATTAATCTCTATGGCGAGGCTGACCAATTTTGGTATGTTGTGGTGCGCCAGCCCATGCATAAAGCATTGAGTCAAGTCAGCGAGTTGCATCAAACCATGTGGCTATTAGGCTTGGTGGCGACCAGTATTTTGATGTTATTGACGTATTGGTTATCACGAACCATTAGTGCACCGATAGAGCGATTATCTGAGATCGCGGGACGGGTTGCCGAGGGGGATGAGTACATAGAACTCAAAGTCGATTCCAGTACGCGTGAATTAAAAATCTTGATCAATTCGCTCAATGCGATGACGTCGAAATTACTGAACCGTAAACGCGAGCTGCTCAATATGAACGATCAGTTGGAGCGCAAAGTCGAAGCGCGTACTGCTGAACTCAAAAAATCGAATCAAGAGTTATCAACCTTGGCGCAGCAATTAGAGCTACTGGCGAGACAAGACGCACTGACTGGGTTAGGTAATCGCATGTCAGCCGATGAGCATTTACAGCAAGAACATTCACGCATGTTACGCACCGATAGCACTTATTGTGTGCTGTTGATGGATATCGATCATTTCAAAAAAGTGAATGATACTTTTGGCCATGTGGTTGGTGATCAAGTCCTACAGCAGGTGGCGAATTTATTGACGGCGGCAGTCAGAACCAGTGATGTCGTGACGCGCTTTGGTGGCGAAGAATTTCTATGTGTTTTGCCACACACGGATTTAGCGGGCGCCACTATTTTGGCTGAAAAGATATGCAGCTTGGTCGAAATCAAACCGATGCCAGGCTGCGATCGCATCACGATAAGTATCGGCGTTGCACTTTCTTTGATGAGTGATAAGGTGCACGACGAAGTCGTCAAGCGCGCAGATCAAGCCTTATACAAGGCCAAAGAAAACGGTAGAAATCAGGTGGTTGTTGCGGTGAATTAATGCTCGGACTTACGCAAAACCGCTAAGACCAGAGACCTTGGCCTCCACTCGCC
>CAYXJI010000394.1:0-2997 GCA_964465175.1 uncultured Burkholderiaceae bacterium
ATGGTGTTCACTAGCATTCAAACCTGATTCTGCGATGAAGCGATATGGGCTGCCTTCTTTCAATGCAGACAAACCTGTAGAAACGTTCGCAGCTTTCCAGAACTTGCGCGCTTCTTTAGCTTGACTACTCAATTTAGCCAAATCGATTATTTTAGTAATCAAAATATACCAACTGAACATAGACATCAAAAACATGATTGCCAATGTAATTTGATCGACTAAATGGCCATGTACGATCAGGAATTTCAAGCTGTACTTATCAACCACTTCAGCTTTTGGCTCTGCAGAAGGCAAAGCTGCATCAGCTGCGGGAGCATCAACTGCGGGAGCAGGTGCGGCTTCAGGCGCACTAGCTGCTGCTTCTGTCGTTGCTGGCGCAGAGGCAGTCGCCTCTTGAGCGAATACAGGTGCAGTGGTCATTGAGGCTGTTAATGCAAATAAAATTGCCGCCAGGAATGTGCTTACTTTAGCGCGGGTTTTCATGTAGATACTTCCTTTAAAAAAAATTTTAATACTTACGTTGGTTGTGAGTAAAACGTTACTTTTTTATGAATCTAGTTGCATGTTGGCTTTGTTTTAATCAAGCTTCCAAACGTATTGAACTTGATTCGTGGTTTCTTGAGGCTTACCGTCAATCGTACCTGGTTTATTTCTGCAAGAACCAGACAACAACTGCGCTCTAACTGCATTATCGAGACCTCTAAAACCACTAGATTTGACAATATTTACTGCGGTCACTGACCCGTCTGCACCTGTGGTCACAGACAAAGTAGTTACACCTGTTTCTTCATTACGCAACGAAGATCGTGGATAATCTGGCTTACAGCCAGCTTGCTCAAAATCAATCTTTGCAGCGACGTAGACTGGTGCTGCAACTGTTTTTGGCGCATCCGAAACTGGTGCTACTGTTTTCGTCATAGTGTTACCCTCTGGCTTCACGTTTGACACAGTAGAAATCGCATTAGGTGACGGCGTCTGCGGCGCAACTTGAACCTCTGGAGGAGGAATAAATGGCGGCGGCGGCGTCACTACCTTAGGTGGCGGTGGCGGTGGCGTATCTGGCGGCGGCGGTGGTGGCGGCTCAACCTCCTTCACTACAGCTTCCATTGGTTTTTGAACCATTTTCACTATTTTACTACCCAAGCCGTTCATCAACGCCCAGCCAAGAACAATGTGAAAAGCTATTACCACACCCAAACCAAAAAATTTCTTTCCCGGTTCCTGTTGGCGTCCTGAAAAATCCATACCTACTCCTCCAATACCACAACAATTTCAATTAGGTGCAAACGCACGAGAATCAAACTATTTATTACTATTAGCAGCATTACAAGCAACCGCGTCAAATAATCAGTCAACTCATTTATCAGCAATTAATTACTAAAGCAACCAAAGACAAATAAAACGCTTGCCCCACCATACTCACGCTGAACTGTCAGAACCATGGTTTCAACATACTCATTTGAGTATCTATTTACTTACAAATCGTTTAGTCAGCTTTAGACGACTACCCCTAGCAAATCACTCCACTCGAGAAAGCACGACAAATTTAACTTTATATCTTAAAAGATACTACAAAAATTGAAGCGGCTGTCTTATCACTTGATATCCAGAAAAACCTCCCCAAATATCCCTCAACAAAACATTGTTTTTTTAAAATCTTTCTGAAAAACAGCGCCTATTTTGACACAAACAAAGCTGAGAATGGAAGCCGCTTCTATGCTGCTATGCAACATAACAATTACATATAGATATGAGCTTATTTATCTCCCAAGTCTATTTATACATGTTTGCACACTAGACGAATACAATTTATACAAAATAAATAACCTAGAGCGCCTACTATTTTGACATTAAAGCCACAGCATACTTGCACCAAGAAGAATATCACTTACGAAAGTCTTATCTATGTCCGGGGATAATTCTAATAGGAAATACTTCAAGCGTGTGAAATTTGCTGAAATGCATCACTTTTAAAAAAAATACTTGCAAAACCTTTTCACTCAGAGTAGACGATCCTGGCAATAGAAAGTAACTTCCGCACTGCAATAAAAATTGCCCATTGGCTGATATATTTATTTGCCAAAACGCTCTCTTTGCAACTGGCACCATTATTATTTGCCCTATCGTGCCTGAGCAACTACAATTCCGACCTGTTAGTAAATTCCGCATCGAAAGTAATTTTTCTTTTTACGCTTTTTGTGGGCAATGTTTGCATACAATTGTTCGACAACGGCAGAATTAAACCAAGAACAATACACTTTGACTGAAGATAGCGGTCATTTTCGTCTAAAACCTTAGCGTAAAATTGGTATGGTGCAAGCTATCTGCGTTTGAACACAAGGACTGTACTTTTTTTCGGCAACCCTGGAGTTAATATGGCATTTTTGCAAGGCAAAAAAATTCTTATAACTGGTTTGTTATCAAACCGATCAATGGCCTATGGCATCGCCCAAGCTTGTCACCGTGAAGGTGCTGAATTGGCCTTTACTTACGTTGGCGAACGCTTTAAGGATCGCATTACCGACTTCGCGAAAGAATTCAATAGCGAACTGGTATTTGATTGCGACGTCAGTAGCGATGAGCAAATTACTGCGGTTTTCACCGATTTAGCAAAATCTTGGGAAAAATTAGATGGCGTCGTGCACGCGATTGGATTTGCACCACGCGAGGCAATTGCAGGTGACTTTTTGGATGGTTTTTCGCGTGAAGCCTTCCGCATCGCACACGATATCTCTGCCTACAGTTTTCCTGCTTTAGCCAAAGCCGCTTTGCCGATGATGAATGAAAATTCTTCCTTACTGACCTTGTCTTATCTCGGCGCAATCCGCGCCATTCCTTACTACAATACCATGGGTTTAGCCAAAGCCTCATTGGAAGCAAGCGTGCGCTATTTGGCTGAAAATCTCGGCAAAAAAGGCATACGCGTCAACGGCATTTCCGCCGGCCCAATTAAGACTTTAGCTGCCAGTGGTATCAAAGATTTTGGCACTGTATTAG
>CAYXJI010000394.1:3007-3569 GCA_964465175.1 uncultured Burkholderiaceae bacterium
CTTTGCGTCGCAATGTAACGATAGAAGAAGTGGGTAATACAGCGGCGTTCTTATTATCCCCATTAGCAAGTGGTATCACCGGAGAAATCACTTATGTGGACGGTGGATTCTCACATGTAATGGGACTAACGCCTGATTAATTCGTGGACGAAGAGTTCTTTGCCTCTGTAAATAGAGGCGCGATTTGTACTACACGTGATGGGCTGCGAGCTTTCTGGGAAAAATAATTCCCTGTAGAGTTCCCAGCCTTTTCTCTTTTGCTCTTGCGTGCGGCGCATTTTCGGCTATTTTTGCTACGCTTCGTTGCTAATAGCTCGCTATTAGCGCCTCATTCGCAACAAAACACTCTCGAAAAGTGCATCCGTCTTCATCGCCAATCCTCATGGAAATTCTGGGTTAAAGGAAAATTTAATAGCAGGGATTGAGGTAAGAACTTAATTCGTCCTCATACAAATTGTGATGCAGACCGATCAAATTTACTGTATAGTCTCGTTTTTGCACTGCAATATAAATATCGCCTTGCATAATTAGGTAGTAAGTAATAAGTAGCACCGTAGCCCTT
>CAYXJI010000395.1:0-3555 GCA_964465175.1 uncultured Burkholderiaceae bacterium
AATCGTTGTGGTCTATTGAGATACTGAATTCGGATTAAATCCGCGTTTCCTTAGAGCGCGCAGTTTATCAATAGCGCCGCCATTGGCCATCTCATTTTGTAGCTGTTGATGGCGGCGTGCGTATCGAAGTGCTAGCGCTGCTTGATCTAAGCTTTCATGCAGTTGAGATAAGGCCTCGCAGCAATGGCTGGCTTGGGTGCGTGAGCCTATGTTTTCTGCATGCAGTAGCGCTTGTTGGTAGGTGGCTAGTGCCGCCTCGTATTGATTTTGTTCCACAAAAATTTCGGCCAAGCTCTTGTAGGCTGCGCCTAGTAGCCAAGGATATTCACAGCGCTTGGCTAAGGCTATTGCATGTTCAATTTCTTGTTGCGCTTGCCCTATCTGGCCTTGCTGTTTGGCTAGTATGCCCAAATACCAGTGCCCTTCTGCGACATATTCGGCAATCTCGCCACGCTCTGCTTCGGCAATAGCGTTGTGGAATAAGCTACTTGCGACTTCGGCTTGGCCCAAGTGCATATGGTTCACCCCTAGATTGATGGCTTGTTTGCTCTTGAGATAGGGGTGATGGAGTTTTTCTAAGAGTTTGCCGGCATCTAAATGAAAGCGGGCGCCCGTTTCCCAGTCGCCAAGTGCGTCATAGATTTGCCCAAGTCCGATACGCGCCTCAATTAAAACGTCGGTATCGTGCGTGACCTGGCACAGATCAATGCAACGTGTCCAATAATGTATTGCCTCATTGTAGCTAGCTTGGGTGTAATGTAATTTACCTAAGCACAGCATGAGTTGCGCAGTCTGATACGGAAGGCCTGCCTGTTCGGCTTTCTGCAAACCTTGGCTCAGCACATCTTCCATCGTCCCACCTAGGCCTAGACGTTCGCAGGTAAAGAAACGCCTTACCAATGCACTTAGCGCCAGCGCCAGCTGCGCTTCTTGCATCGCATTGCGTTCTAGGGTTTGAAATAATACGAGCGCTAGATGGGGATGGCGGCGCGCGCATGTTTCAATGCGTTCTAACAGATCATTCATAGTTAGCGCATAAAATAGTTGGCTTAGACAATCTTGATCCCATCGTAGTCGTTCAAAATACCTGTCCGAAAATGGCTAGAAGCTTACTCTACATTCACGTATAACGTCATCTAGTTACCTGCTTACGCAAAATTATGCACCTATTGCTACCGTAGCTAAAAATTCATTTTACTAGCCATCATGATAGAAAAAAATTCTCCTATGCCCGAGCCTAGCACGCCTGATTACTATCGTGCGCTTGCCGCCAAAGACGCGCGCTTCGATGGTGTTTTTTTTGCGGGTATCACCACTACGGGGATTTATTGCCGTCCAATTTGTCGGGTTAAGACACCGCGTGCTAGTTCTTGCGTTTTTTTTAGCTCACAGGCGGCAGCCGAAGCAGCAGGTTTTCGCCCTTGTTTACGTTGCAGGCCGGAGCTGGCGCCCTATGATTTGCAACAAAATTTAGCCCATGCGATTTGGCACAAAATTGCGGCTGGCGCCATGAACGAACATGGAATTGAGGACCTTGCCAGCGATGTAGGCTTATCCTCACGCCAATTACGTCGTGTTATTTTGCAGGAATTCGGTGTCAGCCCCGTTGAGTTGGCGCAAACACAGCGTCTGCTCTTCGCAAAAAAATTGCTGCAAGAGACTAATTTGAGTATGACCGAACTTGCCTTTGCCGCTGGCTTTGGTAGCGTGCGGCGGTTCAATGCGCTATTTGAGGCACGTTACAAAATGACGCCGGCATCCATCCGTCGTTCTCTACATCATACCGAGTCGGGAATTTCACTCCGTTTGGCCTATCGACCTCCGTATGCGTGGGATGCCTTGCTAAATTATTTAAGTGGACGTGCGATGGCGGGTTTGGAGTACGTGGATCGCACCCATTCTTGTTATCAACGCAGCGTGCAATTGGAAGGTAAAAGCGGCTGGATTAGCATTCACCATATTCCCGATAAGCAGCAGCTAGCTTTGGATATTGCGCCCTCTTTGAGCACCGTATTAATGCCCTTGCTAGCCAGAATACGTCAGCAATTCGATGTGGAAGCCAATCCCGTTTTGATCGCTCAACATCTGCAATCAGATCCCCTCTTGGCGCAACAGATGCAACGCACGCCAGGTCTGCGGGTACCGGGAAGCTTTGCGCCTTTTGAATTGGCGATACGCGCTATCTTGGGTCAGCAAGTCAGTGTGGCGGGGGCGACCACCGTGGCAGGACGCTTCGTGCAGCGCTTCGGTGCAACGATTGCGACACCGTGGCCGCAAGTGAGTCATCATTTTCCGACGCCAGAGGTAGTGGCGAATTTGTCGATAGAAGAAATCGCCAGTATCGGCATCCCCAAAACACGAGCGATCACGGTACAAAGTTTTGCCCGTTTCACAGCAGCGGGCGGTCTGGCCTTGCATCCCGGCATGAGTTTGGCGCAATTAGTGCAGCGCTTAGTTGCCTTACCTGGCATCGGCGCTTGGACCGCACACTACATCGCCATGCGCGCCTTGCGTTTTCCCAACGCCTTTCCTTCTGGCGATCTGGGTTTGCAAAAGGCGGTGACGGCATTACATCAACCGCGTTGCAGTGCCAAGGCACTCGAACAACGCTCACAAGCGTGGTCGCCGTGGCGTAGTTATGCGGCTCTCCTGCTGTGGGAATCACTCTCGGCGCAAGAATAGATCTTAGGAAATCATATGCATTACTACGCAACAACCCCATCACCCTTAGGCGAATTACGTTTGCTAGCCAGTCCATTGGGATTAGCAGGTATCTATTTTCCCGACCATAAACTTTTGAAATGGCAGGATGCATGGCACTATGCGCCGCAAGACGCTTTGTTATTGCGCGCCACGGAACAACTCCAAGACTATTTTGCCGGACGCCGTAAGTGTTTCGACTTGCCCTTGGATTTGAGTCAAGGTAGCGCATTTCAACAAGAAGTGTGGCGGGCATTATTAACGCTAGCATTTGGTCAAACCTGTAGCTACTCAGCGTTGGCACAAAAGATAGGCCGTCCCAAGGCAATCCGCGCTCTTGGCGCTGCTAATGGTCGCAATCCGCTTTCTATTGTGGTGCCTTGCCATCGTGTGATTGCGGCAAATGGCGACTTGCAAGGCTATGCTGGGGGACTAAAAAATAAACAATATCTACTGAATTTGGAAAATTAATGTAGCAGTGCACTTAAACGCTAAGTAGTTGAAAAACATGAAAAATGTGGTGTAAGGAAAGCCATAAAAATATCTTTTTGTAATGTGATTAGAATTATTTTGATGCAATGCACAAAAAAAGCTTGACGCTTAAAAAATAGTCAGTAGAATAGGGATTGTTGCGGTGCACCATGTTTAATAGTTTTCTTTGGATACACTGCCATTTTGATTCAAATTGAATCGTCAAACTATCTTGTCAACTTATCGGAGAATTCCATGTACACAACACCAGAACAATTTATCGCTGCGACTAAAACTAACTTAGAAGCACAATTTGCTGCCATCACAGCATTAAACCAAAAAGCATTTGAAGGTTTGGAACAATTCGTTTCTTTGAACGTAAAT
>CAYXJI010000396.1:0-3538 GCA_964465175.1 uncultured Burkholderiaceae bacterium
TTTTTTATGAAAAGACCTTGGCAACCGGGGAGTGTTCATATAGAAATTCTGGGTTAAAAATGATAATCGGCGCGTAGCATCGGTGTCTTTGCGAGATAGCCTTTACCTCCCGTGGTGGTAGCGGTATTGCCGAATTTATTGTGCCAATATTGGTAGGCAATGCCTAGGCGTATGGTCTTGGGTTTGCTTGCCGTGATGGCGCTGAGATCCCACATCAGCTGCATGTCGATATTGGTTTCCGCCCCCGTATCTTTGCCGACTTCGCTTTTTCCTTTACGCGCGATGAGGTTGGCAAAACCTTCGAAGGCTAGCGTCTCGTGGACGGCTAAGCCCCAGCTCATGGTCAGCATAGGGTGAACTTGGTAGGTGTAGCGACGCTTGACCTGGGAGATAGGTGGAAATGCGCCGCTAGGCGCATTGCTTTCGTGGAGTAACACTAGACTGGTATTCAAAAAGCCTGGCACATCCCACATCAACGTCGGCCCCAATACCAACATGCGTTTGCGTGAGTTATAGCCGACATCGCTCTTGGTATTCCAATCAAAACCCGCCGTGATGCCGACGCCACGTACCGCACCAAATTTCAACTCTTTGCCAATAATTTTTCCTACATTAAGCGTATGGCGATACACCACATAGACTTCTTGCGCGCCACTGTTTTGATGTAAAGAGGCCGGGTCTTTGCTATCTGACTGCAGTAAATCGATGTTAAGGAAAGTGCCGCCATACTGATAGCCACTGACATGCGTGAAGCCAAGAATATTTTTGCTGATATTTTGTGGATTGAATGGCTCACGAAATTGATTGCCGGTACGAAAACTGATAGCGGTATCACGCCAATCTGCGGCAAAAGCCTCGGCACTAAAGAGCGCACCGCAGACAAGCATGATCGACAGCTTATGAATTTTGGCGTGACGACATAGGATTTTCATGTGTGCCTCCCTAGCGCTAAATAGTGTAAGCGTTTCACGGATATCTGGATACGCTTGAGGGTTTGCTAGTTTAAGAAAACGAAGTGTTTAGTTTTATGGCTTCGGAATATCTTAAAGCTTAAGAAGAAGGCGGGAGCAAGTTATTGCTTGATAAATTGAATTTGATTCGATTTTAATCATTTTTTGTTGCTGCGTTTCATCACTTCAGGTCTTCAAAAAGTAGGTCGCGAAGAACCAAGCTTGTTTAAAGCTTGGTTGGTCGAAGTTGAATGTACGCAGTATTAAGCAGTGCGCTCCGGTATCCGCGCCAGCACCGCCAACAATAAATCCCAATACTGTCCTACCGTTTTGATATTCACCATCTCATCTGGCCCATGTGGAAAGCGTATGGTTGGGCCTATCGAGACCATATCCAGATGTGGGTAGGGTTTTTTGAATAAGCCACATTCTAAGCCCGCGTGTATCACCATGATCTCAGGCTCACGTTGATAAATACTCTCGTAAGTCGCTTTCACGATCGCCATCACAGGCGAGCTGTTGTCGGGTTTCCAGCCGGGATAGCAGCCTTCAAATGTGGCTTCAGCATCCGCTAGATCACACAGCGATTGCAATTGACTTTCAATATTTTCGCGGCCACTATCGATTAAGGAGCGCACCATGCAAACGATGCTAATGGATTGGTCTGCGCTGCTGATGACCCCGAGATTCAATGAGCTTTCCACCACGCCTGCGATTTCGTCGCTCATACGTATCACGCCGTTCGGGCAACTATTGATAAAGTTGATGAGTCGCGCTTGTACTTTCGCTTGCAAAGTCTTCGCTGGCGCTGCTGCAGCGCTGAGACTGAGTTTGAGTGCCGGTTCGGTTGCGGCGAGTTCGGCTTGCAAGAGGGCTTGGTAGTGGGCGACGCGTTGCTGTAATAAGTCTACTTTATCGACGGGCAAAGTGAAGCTGCAAGATGCTTCACGCGGAATCGCATTGCGCAGCGAGCCGCCTTGTAAATGGCTGATACTGAGGCCAAGTTCAATCGCATGCCCCGCCAAAAAGCGGGCGAGTAATTTGTTCGCATTGCCGCGACCGAGGTGGATATTGACGCCAGAGTGTCCACCTTTTAGACCTGAGATATTCAAGGTGTAAGCGACGTGCGCCGCATCCCTATCTGCTTCTTGCCATTGCACAGGAAAATCGATTTTGGCATCAACGCCGCCAGCGCAACCCATGTAGATTTCGCCCTCTTGTTCTGAGTCGGTATTAATTAAAATTTCTGCTGTTAGTAGTCCCGGCTGTAAGCCAAATGCGCCCGACATGCCTGCTTCTTCATCGACGGTTAGTAATACTTCTAAAGGCCCGTGAGGAATATCGCTGGCACTCAGAATCGCCAGCGCAGATGACATGCCGATACCATTGTCAGAACCCAAAGTCGTGCCACGTGCTTTCACCCATTCGCCATCAACCCAAGCCTCGATAGGATCTGTGGTGAAGTCATGTACTTTGTCGGCATTTTTTTGCGGCACCATGTCGAGATGCGCCTGAATCACGACCGTCTTCCGATTTTCCATGCCTGCAGTCGCGGGTTTGCGGATAATGAGATTGCCAACTTGATCGACGATCAACGCTAAGTTACGCTCTTGTGCCCATGCCTGAATATGCGCACTCAAGGCGGCCTCGTGTTTGGAAGGATGCGGTATCGCGCATATTTGTGCGAACCACTGCCATAATGCCTGCGGATAAAGTTGCTTTAGTGGAGAGTCGGAGATCGGTTTCAAGGTGGCGTGAATCATAGCGTCAGCAGAAGCGCAATGCGCTTTTAAAAATGTGAAGGGCGGTAGTTTAGCATTATTGCCCTGAAAACTAAGTGGGCGATTTTTGTAAAGCTCTGAGCTTGTCCTTCTTACTTGGACGTTTGCCCTTGATGCCGCCATTCGGATCGAGCGGCGCTACTGCTGCAGCATCCGCTAGGCTGTCGGCGTTAGGGATAAATCCGTCAATTTGTTCGCGTGCAATTCTGAAACCGTGGCGTTGTTCTATTAGGCGGAAATGCGCTTCGTTGGCAGCATCAGCACAGATAAAACTGAGCGCCATTCCTGCTTCGCCTGCGCGTCCGGTGCGGCCTATTCGGTGCAGATAGTCATCGCTAGAACGCGGCAGATCAAAATTCACCACGACCGGTAATTGGCTGATATCGAGTCCGCGCGCCGCGACATCGGTAGCGACCACGATCTTGACACGCGAAGCTTTAAAATCGGCGATGACTTGGCTACGTTTACCTTGCGTTTGCTCGCCATGAAAAGCCTCAGCGCTGATATGGGCGCGGCGCAATTTGGTCGAGATCAAATCGGCAGCATATTTGGTCGCCACAAAAACCAAGACGCGTGACCATTTTTCATTTTGAAATAAGTGACGTAGTAATTGGGTGCGCTGCTTGGCATCGACGATGATGGCGCGTTGTTGAATAGCGGGTTGGTTTTCGTCCGTGCTAGGGATATTGATGCGGTGCGGATCGCGTAATATGGCTTCGGTCAATGTCACTACATTCGGCGCGAAGGTCGCTGAGAGAAAACAGTTTTGACGTTGTGCTGGTAATAACTTGAGAACTTGTTGCAACT
>CAYXJI010000397.1:0-1285 GCA_964465175.1 uncultured Burkholderiaceae bacterium
TGTGGTGTATTGCATATGAATTTTCTTTTCAGGGAAAATATACGGTGCAGCACCAAAAGCAGCCAATGCAGCTTCATGGAAGCCTGACAAAATTAATTTTTTCTTGCCGGGATAGGTATTGATGTCGCCGACCGCAAAAATGCCTGGTACGTTGGTTTCGAACTTCTCCGTGTCCATCACTTTTAACTGTTTGCGTTCAATTTCTAGACCCCAATCAGCGATAGGGCCGAGTTTAGGCGACAGGCCGAAGAACACTAATAAATCATCCAATGGCAAACGACGTGTCACGCCATCGGCGCCGGTGACTTTGATTTCAGCTAATTTGTCGTCTTTGGTTTCTACGCCAGTCACTTGGCCAATGATGAGTTGCATTTCATAGTTGTCGCACATCTCTTTAACTTTGGCGACTGAAGCAGGTGCGGCGCGGAAGTCTTCGCGACGATGTAGCAAGATGACCGATTCTGCCTTGCCAGCTAATGCTAGTGCCCAGTCAATTGCTGAGTCACCACCACCGCAGATAACGATGTTGCGCCCTTCAAAACGGCTAGGATCTTTGACGCGATAGAAGACTTGAGATCCTTCATGCGCTTCAATACCTTCTACTTTCAATGTACGTGGTTGGAATGAACCCACACCCGCCGCGATGAAAATGGTTTTAGTGATGAATTTGGTGCCTAAGGAAGTTTCCAAATCAAAGCGACCATCGGCGCGACGTTGCACCAAGGTGACTTCTTGATTTAAATGGAAAGTCGGCTCAAATGGCTCAATTTGTTTGAGCAAGTTATCGGTCAATTCTTGTCCTGTGCAAACAGGCACCGCTGGAATATCGTAGATAGGTTTGTCAGGGTAGAGTTCTACGCATTGACCGCCCACTACGGGCAGTGAGTCAATAACGTGCGCCTTGATCTCAAGTAAGCCTAGTTCAAAAACTTGGAACAGGCCAACTGGGCCGGCGCCGACGATGACTGCATCGGCTTCGATTACAGTGCTTGTTGCTGAATGTGTATTGTTTTCCATACGACGTCGTTTCTTTAGAAAATAGTGCGAGCGAATTCGGTTGAATCGCTATGATGATCACGCAAAGCTGGTGCGACGAAATTAGTGCTATGCCTTATTGCCGTGGCATAGTACGAAAGACTAGCGCTCCAGATATTGCAATTTATCTTTCACATCTTTCCAGTCATCAGCATCAGCCAATGGTGCGGTAGTTTTTGTGATTGACGGCCAGCTACGGATCAAATCGGCATTGATTTTGATGAATTGCATTTGATCTTGCGGCACATCT
>CAYXJI010000397.1:1295-1970 GCA_964465175.1 uncultured Burkholderiaceae bacterium
ACTCATCAGGATCAATAATGAGAAAATTGGGACCTGCACGGAAGCAGTCCACTGGGCAAACATCAACGCAATCAGTGTAGCGGCAACGGATGCACGATTCGGTCCCAACGTGGGTCATAACAGGCCTATCAATAAGAAAATCGGGGGTGAAGCGCTACCGGAAATTTCGTTGTAGCTGCAAAGCCTGGCATTTTAAGGCAAATCGTCCCAACTCACAATTGTGGCTTAGATAAAATTGGCATAAGTAAATGTAATTTCTGGCAATCATGCTGAACCCGCTTTGATAACGAGCGCGAGTTGGGGTGCTCGGCTATCCCTTGTTATGCATGCCGTATTGTCGATTTTGCCCGAATTTTTAACTTATTTTTTTAACTTATCTTCTTTTGATCTGCTGCTGGAGGTGATGGATTTGAAGCGGCATCGAGGTGATTTCTCGATGCCGGTGTTGCTGTTTGCGTAGAATTTTGTTTGATCAATCAACGCTCGCTGAATTAATCTTTCAATGATTCGATCAAATCGATGTATTCCTGCATCGCGGAATCTTTTGACGTGCCCTTTAATTCTGCCCATGCGTCGAATTTTGCGCGTGCAACGAAATCGGTCATGCCGGGGCGTTCACCCGTAGCATCGCCACTGCTTGCTTGCTTAAATAGGGCGTAAATTTTCAGCAAAGTC
>CAYXJI010000397.1:1980-3508 GCA_964465175.1 uncultured Burkholderiaceae bacterium
CTTGTGCTTGATTGAATTGGTCGACTAGGCTCATAAAATCTCCGGTGCGAAGTGGTGAGTAAAATGTTGATAAGTACAATCCTTGACTGCGCTTTCGTGCAAGCTTACCAGTATTGCTTTTGGTTTTGCGTAGAGCATTTCCTCAAAATAGACTCAGCATGCTTGTGCAATCAATGCAGGGTTGGCTCGGCGCCACAGCATACTTTGTATTTTTTACCGCTGCCGCAAGGGCAGGGATCATTGCGACCGACCTTTGGCGCTTCACGTTTAACGGTGACGACGCCCGATTTGCGCAGTGGCGCCCAAAAGCGGCGGATTTCTCCTATGGATGCTTCTAGTTTTAACGCCAATTGATGGCATTTTTCTGGTGTATCGACGAGTTTAGTTTCTTCCTCTTCGATTTCTTCTGCGCCCAGTAAGTAGATAGGCTCTAATAAGGGCGCAATCGTGGGCGACTCCCAGGCTGCGGCCCAGGCTTCTTCGCGTAATTGCATGCCTTCCCAAAATCCCCAAGCCCAAGTTTCGCCATCGATGAATTCTTTGCCGTTTTCTTCCATCACGCAAAATAGAGGTTCAAATTCTTGCGGTGCGACTTCAAAAGTAATTTGAATTTCATTCATGAAGCGCGCAATTAAACTGGTGATGCGCTGCATTTCCTTGGGCGATTTGAATTTGGGCTCGCCCTGTTCCGGTAAGCCCCACACGAGCGGCAACCATTCGCTCATGGCGATGACTTCGGGGCCTAAGGCGATGGCAGTTAAGTAGCCATGTAGCGCGTCCATGGTCATGCCATCGTCGCCGACGGCATCGGACATTAAAAATTTATCGAGTTCGTTAAACTCTTTATCGCTGAGGGGTTCGTCAAGATGCATGATGCTGTGCTCGTCTAAGGTGGTTTTCAGAGGAAATCGTCACGTATTTTGTACGTGGATTGAATTATACAAGTGTAGCGCTTTGTGCTTAGTTCGTGGTGAGAAAGCACGTACAATGCGGGCTATGAACTCAAATATTCTTACGCCTGCAGTGGTGGCGACTGGCTCTGGCGACCATGCTGAGCCTTTCACGGTAACTAATCCAAGCGAGCCTCATGTGCCTAGTGACTTTTCGGGGCTCAGTCCAGATCATGGGTTTGATGACATGCATGCCCATGGTTTTCATTGTGACGGGCGACTCTTGGCCTTAAATAGTTATGAGAATCGGGTGTATCAACTAGGCGTGGATGACGCGCCACCGGTGGTTGTTAAATTTTATCGACCAAGACGTTGGAGTGATGCGCAAATTGTCGAGGAGCATCAATTTGTTGCACAGCTTGAGGCGGACGAAGTGCCTGTAGTGCCGGCGATGGTGGGTGTTGATGGAAATAGTTTGCGTGAATTTTCTGGCTTTCGATTTGCCGTCTTTGCGCGTCAAGGCGGACGGGCGCCGGAATTGGATCGTGCTGGCACCTTGGAATGGCTGGGGCGTTTTTTGGGGCGTATCCATGCTGTGGGTGCGCGCCAGACTTATCAGGTTCGACCGGCGCTTAATC
>CAYXJI010000398.1:0-3506 GCA_964465175.1 uncultured Burkholderiaceae bacterium
AAGACAAAATTTCAAGAATTCATCTAACCTTAGATTTTAGCATGAAACCCATTACTCTAGGGAACATGTCTATTAACACAATTTCCGACACTTCCGCCAAAACAATATTAAAAAGGCAATTTTAGTACCATTAGGACTTACGCAAAATTGCGCTCGCTAGGAGGAAAGCCGAAGACAGTACGGTTGTACGGCGAGGCGAACCAACGACGCTAGCATCTATGTTTGCATAAATCCTTACCATCTCATCGTCTCCCAATCGCAGCACGTAAGTGTAATCAAATGAAAAACCATGATTATTTCAAAGACAAATGATGTACTTCCCCAGAGCAACTGTTAGACTTCGCGCTTGATCAAGAAAGACAGATATTCCCATCATGCACACAGCGAAACGTTTCTCAGAGTTAGCCCTAAGCCCAGAAATGCTTAGCAATTTGGACAGTCTCGGTTATCTTGAGATGACCGATATCCAAGCCGAGAGCATCCCCGTCATGTTAGAACAGCGTGACTTGATCGCTCAAGCCAAAACTGGCAGTGGCAAAACCGCTGCCTTTGGGATAGGCATATTAAGCAAACTCAACCCAAGTTACTTCGCCACACAAGCGCTCGTTGTTTGTCCGACGCGAGAACTCGCAGATCAGGTTTCCAATGAGTTGCGACGACTAGCACGTGCAATGCCAAACATAAAAATCCTCACGCTCTGCGGTGGCACACCAATGCGACCGCAAATCGCTTCCTTAGAGCATGGCGCACATATCGTCGTCGGCACTCCTGGTCGCCTACTCGACCATATTGGCCGCAATAGCATTACACTCACCACCGTGCAAACACTGGTGCTTGACGAAGCGGATCGCATGGTCGATATGGGTTTTTTTGAAGATATCGTCGGCATCGTCGCGGCTTGTTCACCGCGTCGGCAGACTTTACTTTTTTCAGCAACTTATCCCAATGACATGCGCAACGCCAGCGCAAGCTTCTTGCGCGATCCTGTCGAAGTCAAAGTTGAAAGCCAGCATGCTGAAGGACAAATTGAACAACTCTTTTTCGAAGTCAGTGCAGAATCCAGAAATGCTGCGGTTAGCCAACTACTCTTACACTACCGCCCGATTTCCAGCATCGCCTTTTGCAATACCAAGATCCATTGCCGCGAACTCGCAGAAGAATTGCAGCAGCAAGGCATTACCGCCTTGGCTTTGCACGGCGATCTAGAACAAAGAGACCGAGATGAAATTTTAGTGTTATTTGCCAACCAAAGTTGTTCCGTGCTGGTGGCAACCGATGTCGCCGCGCGGGGGATCGACATACAATCCCTAGGCGCAGTGATTAATGTTGACGTCTCAAAAGATACCGAGGTTCACATTCATCGCATTGGACGTACCGGACGCGCTGGGGAACACGGACTAGCATTAAGTTTAGTCGCCCCAAATGAAAAAAAATGGGTACGCTTGATTGAGGAATATCAAAACCAATCAGCCACCTGGAAAGCGCTGTCAGAATTAAGCGCCACAGAAAACGAGCAAGTTGATTTACAAGCCCCGATGATTAGCTTATGCATCTCCGGCGGCAAAAAAGACAAGCTGCGACCTGGCGATATTTTAGGCGCATTAACCGGTGATGTCGGTCTCAGAAAAGATCAAGTTGGTAAAATTAATGTATTCGAATTCACGTCCTACGTCGCCGTCGAGCGCAACATCGCGGAACACGCTTTGCTTAAATTAAGTCTATGCAAAATCAAAGGCAGACAATTTAAAATTAGAGAAATCACCTAGTATGATTAAAATACTGATTGCCGACGACCACACCATTATGCGAGAAGGCCTCAAGCGCATCTTGGATGGTATCGAAGATATACAAGTCATTGGGGAAGCGATAGACGGCCACGATACTTTAGTCAAAGTACGTTCTGAGATTTTCGACGTATTACTGCTCGACCTTTCCATGCCAGGACGCAGTGGTGTCGATTTAATACACCAAATTAAAGATGAATTCCCCAAGCTCCCTATTCTCATCCTGACGATGCATGAAGAAGAGCAATACGCAGTGCGTGCTATTCGCGCTGGCGCTAATGGTTATTTAACCAAGGAAAGTGCAGGTACACAACTCGTCACAGCACTCAGAAAAGTAGCCTCTGGTCGCCCGTATATCAGCATGGAAGTCGCGGAACAATTGGCAATGTCTGCCATGCCATCGAACAATAAAAATGCAACGCACAGCGCTTTATCGGACAGGGAATTTGAAGTTTTTTGCCATCTTGCAAAAGGTAAATCGATCACCGAAATCGGCGACATGTTGCACTTGAGCGTAAAAACGGTCAGCACACATAAAACCCGTATTATGCAAAAAATGGAACTGAACTCGATCTCCGAATTAGTGCAATATGCGATGGCCCACCATTTACTGAACTAGTCACACACCACTTTACCTATCAGGCAAAATTTACCTGATAAAACCCCCTTCCATTTACTCAATTCCACCTCATCGCGGCGCCAATCGCAGCCGTGTAGGAATATTCCTAGCACCCGATCAAAATTCCCACACTTCAAATCAGCAAACCCTGATTTAAATCAAACTTGACCATCGCCATAATAGATACATGCCAATCACGCTAGCTCGCTAGTTTAGTCAAGATCAAAGCCGCCATGAATTTGTTTATCGTCGAAGATTCTCTCCTGATTCAAAATCGCTTAGTGCGATTTATCGAAGAACTGCCAGACATCAGCATAGTCGGCGTGACACCTGATATTGGAAGTGCCTATACCAAGATTGTCGATGCGCACGCCGACGCCATGATACTTGACATGCAGCTCAGCGATGGCAATGGCTTAATTCTCTTAAAAAAAATAAAAACCCATCACCCAGAAATTCGCGTTGTTGTCCTGACCAATCATTCAAGCGAGGCAAATCGCATGCAAGCCTTGCGAGCAGGCGCAGACAGTTTTTTGGACAAGTCCACTGATTTTGACCAAATTCCAAGCATCTTACATCGATGGCAAGCCACCGGTTCAGCTCACTAATTACAAATTCATCTTAAAGAAAGTCCATCATGTCCAACTTATTTACACTTGCTCAGCCGAATCGTTTTTCCGATGTTGCAACAATATCTGACAGTGCGTGGCGTCAACAAGGAAGCTTGTGGTCGAATTTGCGTCAAATATGTGAGCTCTTGACCATTCAGGCACCCGCCACAGCAGATGAAGAAGATACTCTCTTTCAACATGTACGCATCAAAGCCGGACAACGCATACACCGTATTGGGCAAGCATTTGACACTTTGTACATCGTCAATTCAGGCTTCATTAAAACAGTTCACATCGATGAATATGGCAACGAACAAGTATTAAGCTTCCCTATGAAAGGTGACTTGCTCGGGATTGATGGCATTCACAAACAACATTATGCCTCCGAAGCAATTGCACTCAGTGATTGCGATATGATACTGCTGCCCTACAAAACTTTTACCGCGCTCGGCCGCATTCATGTTGAGCTGGAACAAGCGATGTTTAGCGTCA
>CAYXJI010000399.1:0-3046 GCA_964465175.1 uncultured Burkholderiaceae bacterium
AAAGCTAGCTTAAAAAATTGGGTTGCGTTCTTAGTATTTTTTATCTTGTACATTGTATTTGCGATTATCTCGACAATTCCTTTGGGATTAGGTTGGTTGGTACTCGGCCCTGTTTTGATAGGCGCTATGTATGCGGCTTATCGTGATATTTTCTTGAAATAATAACTTTTGCAATTGACTCAAAAAAAGCGCAGCGTGCTAACACGCTGCGCTTTTTTTGACCTCGTTTTTGTTTGCACATCTCTCGTTTGTGGTGCTGCTGACATGTTTTCTCAACTTACTTGTATTCTCTCGGCCTACGGCTAAGCATAATCAGTAATAATAGAGCACATGAATGCTCTCGATACCACTTTACTTTTACTTGGCAGCGCCGTGGCGGGCGTGGTTGCTCTGCGTCTGTTGAATCTGCCGCCGATGTTAGGATATCTGGCGGTCGGGATAGTGATAGGTCCACACGCCTTGGGTTGGGCGCAAGAGAGTTCCACGACGCATTTGCTGGCTGAATTCGGCGTGGTGTTTTTAATGTTCTCTATCGGCCTTGAATTCTCATTGGCTAAGCTTGTTTCTATGCGTCGCGCCGTGTTCGGCTTGGGCATGGCGCAAGTAATTTGCACGATTATTTTAGCGATGGCGCTGTGTATGGGCGCCGCTATCATTTTGCCGCAGTATTTTGATGTGACATGGGAAGCTGCCTTTGCCATCGGTGGCGCTTTGTCGATGTCTTCGACGGCGATAGTCTCAAAGATGTTGACTGAAAAGTTAGAGCTGGAAAGTCCGCATGGACGCCAGATTATTAGTGTGCTGTTGTTCCAAGACTTGGCCGTCGTTCCCTTATTAATTTTAGTCCCGGCGCTAGCGTCCAATGCTGAAAATCTCACGATGAGTTTGGCGATGGCGGGAGGTAAAGCGTTACTGGTGCTGTTCCTCTTGTTTTTTGTTGGGAAAAAAGTGGTGCGTGAATGGTTTGCGATCGTGATACGGCGCCGCTCACAAGAGTTATTCATGTTGAACTTGCTATTGTTCACTTTAGGTGCGGCATGGCTCACAGAAAAAGCGGGTTTGTCATTGGCCTTGGGCGCTTTCGTTGCCGGCATGTTGATTTCAGAAACTGAATACAAACATCAAGTCGAAGAGGATATCAAATCTTTTCGTGATGTTTTATTAGGGCTATTTTTTATCACGGTCGGCATGCTTTTGAATCTGGGTTTGGTGCTGGAATACGGTTGGCTGATCTTGATTCTATTGATAGGCCCAGTCTTGCTTAAATTTGGATTAATCTTCGCTTTGGCGCGTTTGTTTAAATGCCCAACCAGCGTCGCTTTGCGTACCGGCTTAGGTTTGGCGCAGGCGGGTGAATTCGGTTTTGTGCTATTGAATCAGGCAGGTGGATTGAATTTGATCGATCCGCTCTTGCTGCAATTAATACTGGCCTCCATGGTCTTGTCGATGTTGATTTCCCCTTTCATTTTGGCGAAATCGGATCGGATCGTATTAAAGCTATCTTCGAACGAGTGGATGATGCAATCGCTCGCACTGACACAGATTGCGGCTCGCACCATGACGACCAAGAAGCATGTGATTATCGCTGGCTTTGGCCGTAGTGGACAGAGCTTGGCGCATCTACTGACCGAAGAAAAAATTGATTATCACGCACTTGATCTCGATCCAGATCGCATCAGGGAAGCACAAACCGCTGGTGCCAATGTCTCTTATGGTGATGCTGCCCGCAGAGAGAGCCTGACTGCCGCCGGTATCAATCGCGCGGCGGCTTTGGTCATTACGTATGTGAATACACCGTCCGCTTTAAAAATCCTCCATTTGGTGCATGAATTAAATCCCAGCTTACCCGTGGTGGTACGCAGTCACGACGATACTGATTTGGATAAATTACGCGCTGCTGGTGCCACAGAAGTCGTACCAGATTCTATGGAAGGCAGCTTGATGTTGGCATCTCATGCCATGGTTTTATTGGGGGTGCCTTTGCGACGTGTGGTGCATACCGTGCAGGCAGCTAGGTATGCGCGTTATGAGTCCTTGCGGGGATTCTTTCGTGGCGCTAGTGATGCTGCTGATGATGTTGAGACGATGCAAATTCGTTTGCACACAGTCGTTCTTAGCGATAGATTGAAAGCGCTGGGAAAAACGATTGCCGATTTAAATTTGAATGAATTTGAAGTGGATGTGACGACTATACGACGCGGTAAAAATCGCCTAGAACCGACGGCCGATTTGCTGTTGCAAGCAGCCGATGTGGTGGTCTTGCGCGGCACAGCCGAAGGCGTAGCACGTGCTGAGCAAAGATTGCTCAAGTAAGATAACACCAAACCAAAACACGCTTTATGAAAGTAAAAACCATGCTGAACGTGAATGACTACATTAAAGATCATATTCGTACCGTGCCCGATTGGCCGCAAGCGGGAGTGGAGTTCCGTGACATCACGCCTTTGTTACAAGACCCCAAAGTATTTCGCGTGTTGATTGATATTTTTTTGACGCGCTATCGTGATGCCAAGCTCGACTTAATCGCAGGCTTGGATGCGCGTGGTTTTATTCTCGGTTCGGTGGTGGCCTATGAATTAAATTTAGGTTTTGTCCCGATTCGAAAAAAAGGTAAATTGCCCTTCACAACCGTGTCTGAACAATACGAGTTGGAATATGGAAGTGCCACTGTAGAGCTGCATACGGACGCCTGCAAGCGTGGTGACCGCGTGTTATTGATCGATGATTTGATCGCCACTGGCGGCACCATGATGGCGGGAAAAAAACTGTTAGAACGCCTAGGCGCTATCGTGGTTGAAGGCGCGGTGATAGTCGATTTGCCTGAACTGGGCGGTTCAAAATTGATAGAGGATAGCGGTTTGCCCGTCTTTAAAGTATGTGATTTTGCGGGGCACTGAGTGTGCCTTTTCTCTTAAATTGCCCAAAATTTAAGCAAATATTTTTTGGGCGTTTCGCCAGTCGGTGTGAATTGCGTTATACTTCGCAACTTCCAAGGAGCGCTGCGACAGGATTTTCGTTTTATCTTTCTGATGAAACCAACTGCCAG